>JANNBA010000060.1:0-4238 GCA_031384845.1 Bacteroidota bacterium | reverse complement strand
CCCAATACCCCGAGTTTTCTATCCATTCGCACAAAGATAATCAATACAAATCTAATAATTTTACTTCTAATCCGCCCGATAGCGTGTTATCGTTGTGGTTAAATCCGTGCTGTTGTTATAAACATATCCGAACCATCGGGCTGGTTCGAGCCCTGAAAACCCTATATCCTTTTGAAAGTAAGATTTTTGATCCTTGTTTTGATATATAGAGCAGGTTTGTATAACAATTTTGTCGATTTTATTTTCGAAGATTGATAAACCCCTTGGTCTGATGCCGCTTCACCATGAATAGAAAGTCTAAAATTACCCAATTTGTCAATTTTTACAATTTTGCCTTCACACAAAGACTCTGTTAATACTTCGGCGAGTGCTATCACAACGGCATAACAGTCTGCCTGACTCAAAGAGGATCGATACGAAATTTGTTCAGAAAGCTCCTCAAGCCCAATTTGACCACTATTAATCGCAATTGGATAGTATTGTTTGGTTGGTGGGTTGCCCAAATTGTTTTGTTTGGGCAGCAATTTGAAGTTTACAGACATTGCTTTATTTGTTTTCGGTTTGATTTGAAAAATGATCCGTACAAAGATATAAAACGGTATTGACAATATTTGTAAAAGATGTACGACTTTTGTAAAAAAGATGTACATCTATTATAAAAAAGATGTACGACTTTTTTGAAAATGCTAAAGTGCTTATTTTCAAATAGTACGGTACATTTATATTTTTAATCACGACAACAAAACGGCTCGGCTAGTGACTGATTCTCACTATCAAATATGAAATGCCTGTCAACCCAACTTTCTAATTCTATACTTTGCCGTAAGCTGCTTTCAGCATGACAAACTTTGGGTTAATTGTTAATTGATAATTGTTTCCGCTCCCACATTTCGTCTTCAAAAATAACGTCTTCAAAACCCCACCCCGTCTAATCTCGCCCCGACGTAGCGGCATCCTTTTTGGGTTTTCTTTTTCAGAAAACCCAAAAAGATATAGCGTGCGGCGGGACAGGTGGTGTGGGATTGGGGGAGGGGTGCGCCAAAAAAATCTCAAAGTTGTATTGGTAATATCATGAATGTAATCAAAAAATAATTTAGCGTTTATAAGTTCATACGTTGCTTTTTTGTATGTTTGTAGATTGTATGTTCCGATTTGTCTTACAATGATAATGTACGCATCAAAACCATATAACTTTGAATTGTGCCGACACTGTCGACACAATTCAAAAAACCAGTAATTACAACTAACAAATACAATTAGACCTCCATAAATGGCAAAGCAGAAAAAAGAAAAAAGCATCGAAGAAACACTTTGGGATTCCGCAAATAAACTGCGAGGAACAGTTGAGCCATCAGAATACAAACACGTTGTTTTGGGGCTAATATTCCTAAAATTTGCCAGTGATAAATTTGAAGAACGCAAACAAGAACTAGTTGCTGACGGTAAAGAAAAATATGTTGATATGGTAGAGTTTTACACAATGCAAAATGTGTTTTATCTTCCCGAAATATCACGATGGAGTTACCTAATAGAAAATGCCAAGCAAATTGATATTGCTTTAAAAATAGATACTGCACTTTTTACAGTCGAAAAAAACAATCCATCGCTAAAAGGAGCTTTGCCTGATAATTACTATTCTCGATTGGGTTTAGATGTTAGTAAGTTAGCTTCTTTACTTGATACAATCAATAATATCAATACATTAAAAGATAAGCAGCAAGATATTGTTGGGCGTGTATATGAATACTTTTTGAGCAAATTCGCTTTAGCGGAAGGAAAAGGTAAAGGAGAATTCTACACACCAAAAAGTATTGTAAACCTAATTGCCGAAATGATTGAACCATACAAAGGAAAAATTTATGATCCTGCTTGTGGTTCGGGAGGTATGTTTGTTCAGTCTATTAAGTTTATCGAAAGCCATCACGGAAGTAAAAAAGATGTATCGGTTTACGGGCAAGAATATACCGCCACAACATACAAACTGGCAAAAATGAACTTGGCAATTAGAGGGATTTCTGCTAATCTTGGAGATATTGCCGAAGATACTTTTGGCAAAGACCAACACAAAGACCTCAAAGCCGACTATATAATGGCAAATCCTCCGTTTAACCAAAAAGATTGGAGAGCGGCTAATGAACTTACTGACGACCCACGCTGGAACGGTTACGATGTTCCACCAACAAGCAACGCCAACTATGCTTGGATTCTAAATATGGTTTCCAAATTATCCGAAAATGGTATAGCCGGATTTATCTTGGCAAATGGCGCTTTGTCCGGTAGCGGAACTGAATACAACATTCGTAAAAAACTGATTGATAACAACTTGGTTGAATCTGTTATCATTTTACCAAGAAGTATGTTTTATACCACAGATATTAGTGTAACACTCTGGATTGTAAACAAAAACAAAAAAGCTAGAACGGTAGAAATCAACAACCAAGTCAAAAAATACCGAAACCGTCAAGAAGAAATTCTGTTTATGGATTTGCGAGAAATAGGAATTCCTTTCGAGAAAAAATTTACACAGTTTTCAGATGAAAATATCAAAACCATAACCGAAACCTTTCACCATTGGCAGCAATCAGATAATGAAACAAAATATGCCGATGTTCCTGAATTTTGCTATTCCGCATCGTTAGAAGTTGTGAAAGCAAAGGACTATTCTCTTGTACCGAGCAAATACATTGAGTTTGTAAACCGCGATGAAAATATTGATTTTGATGATAAAATGAGGGATTTGCAAACCGAATTTAGCGAACTATTACAAGCTGAAACAAAATCGAAAGCTGATTTACTAACCGTTTTCAAAGAATTAGGTTATGAAATTATTATCTAAAAATGAGGGCTTTATTGTCGAAGTAAAGCAAATTCTTGACCAAGCACGTCAAAAAGCATACACTGCTGTAAACACGGCTATGGTAGAAGGATATTGGCTGGTTGGAAAACGCATTGTCGAAGAAGAGCAACAAGGCAAAGAACGGGCTGAATATGGAAAAGAGATTCTTAAATCATTAGCTATAGTACTAACTTCTGAATTAGGTAAAGGTTTTTCATTGTCTAATATTAAAAACTTCAGACAATTTTATTTAACATTTCCTGACTTTTTACGAATTCGCCAGACAGTGTCTGGCGAATTCGATAACTCAATTCGGCAGACAGTGTCTGCCGAATTGAGTTGGTCGCATTATCAATTAATTATGCGGGTTTCTAATAAAGAAGCCCAGCACTATTACATCAAAGAAGCAATACAAAACATGTGGTCTGTTCGAACTTTGGAACGCAATATAGCCACACTATATTACGACAGGCTTTTACTATCGCAAATAAAAAAACCTGTGATAGCCGAAATGCTTGAAAAAACCCAAGGATTTCAAAACGATAAATTTGAATTTATCAAAAATCCAGCGGTTTTAGAGTTCTTAAATTTACCCGCAAATATAGGATATACAGAAGCCGAATTGGAAAAAGCATTAATTAGCAACATTCAAAAATTCATACTAGAACTTGGCAAGGGATTTGCTTTTGTAGAACGACAACAACTCATTCGCACCGAAACCAAAGATTATTTTATCGATTTGGTATTCTATAACTATTTACTAAAATGTTTTGTAGTTATCGATCTCAAAACGGCTCCAATAACCCATCAGGATGTGGGGCAAATGGATATGTATGTTAGGATGTACGACGAGATTAAAAAAAGCAACGACGACAATCCAACATTAGGAATTGTGCTGTGTACCGAAACCGACCAAGACATTGCACGCTACTCGATACTCAAAGGGAACGAACAAATTTTTGCCACAAAATACAAACTCTATCTCCCGACCGATGAGGAATTAAGAACCGAAATTGAACGTGAAATGAGAAATATTAACCTTCAATTGGGATGGAATGATGAATTTTAAAATCAGCAAAGCTAAATCAAATTATAAAAGATTAGGCAACTACATTCAGGAAGTAAATAAACGAGATACCGACAAAAAAGTAACTAAATTACTTGGCGTAAGTATCCGTAAAGTATTAATGCCATCTATTGCAAACATTATAGGTACAGATATGTCAACCTATAAAATTATTAAAAAAAATCAGTTTGCTTATGGACCAGTAACGTCAAGAAATGGGGATAAAATTTCAGTATCATTATTACTTTACGGATACTTACGCCAAGTAATTTAGTTACTTTTTTGTCGGTATCTCGTTTATTTACTTCCTGAATGTAGTTGCCTAATCTTTTATAA
>JANNBA010000057.1:0-4825 GCA_031384845.1 Bacteroidota bacterium | reverse complement strand
GTCTCGTTTTATTTGTGAGTATTTTTATTTACTTTTTATATCATTTTTCGTTAGTAGGTTTTCAAAAAACCTTTTTTGATAGCTTTGCAGACATTTCTTATTTTATTTTATGTGTTCCGTTTTGTTTGTTCGATATTTTGAGTACAAAAAAACCACTCATTTAAAGAGTGGTTTTAGTTATTAATACCCCTTTTATTTTTTAACAAATTTAAAATCTTGTGAAAATATATTTGAACTTAATTTTTTTTTTTTTGGAAAGTAAAAATGTGAATTAATAACTAAAACCACACTTTATATGAGTGGTTTTTTTGTGCTCAAAATATCGAACAAACAAAACGGAATACATAAAATAAAATAAGAAATGTCTGCAAAGCTATCAAAAAAGGTTTTTTGAAAACCTACTAACGAAAAATGATATAAAAAGTAAATAAAAATACTCACAAATAAAACGAGACCGCTATAGAAAAAAACGTCATTTATTGATCTGCAAACCAAACCCGAAATAAACCCGAAAAACAAAAAAAGCACCGTGTATTGAAATGGCACCAAAGCCGTAGATTGGATAATAAAAGGGTTCATTACTTGAAAATCATCAATATGATTATAAACGAATGGCAAAAATGATATGATGAAAGTTGTACCAGCAACCATCCCAATAAACAAAATCTGAATAGGTTTTATAAATCGCTTTTTTAGTTGAAATACAAATGTAATTATAAATGGAATCACCAACACATTTCGAGTTGAAATAACCAAACCAATTAAAAACCCTGTAATTACAATGTTTTTTTTGTCATAATTTTGCATATTAATATGATGGTATAAAACAAAGATAACCATGGTGCTATTCAAGAAAATATTGCTTCTGCTTAAAATTTCCCACCAAAAAAACACGCTACAAGTTACTAAAAGCAAGCCAGTTGTTGTGTTTAATTGACTTGTTTTTGAATGTTTTAAAAAACCATAAAACAATAGTATTCCCAAAATAGAAAGCCATCCAAACTCGCCAAAAAAGTAGAATGGTAAAGCTAAAACAAAATAAAATGGCATCGGGCCGGGATAGTTTCCTGCGTTTGATTTTGCAAAATAAACGTATTTATTGTCAAAATAATTATTCCAAAATGAGTTAATAACACTCCATCTATCAACATGTAGAGACGCTGCAGGAATTTTTTGAAAGGCAAAGTAGCTAAGGACTAAAATAAAAATTATTAAAATAAAATTCTGTTTTGAAAATGTTATTGGCAATCGATTCAAATGGTTTTTCTTGTTCCAAATAACCCAATATATTAAGGTTATAATAACAGAAAAAGTCAAATAATAATGGGTTTGTCTGCTGCAATATTTTATCATAAAAATGAGGTTCAAAAACAAAAATATCGCTAAACTTATGTTTTGTTTACAAAAACCTTCGAGGATTTTTTTGGTATTAAGCATTTTTAAATATTTTTGATTGGTAGATATTTTTTTTGCTTAAAAAATATTGGATAGCGGTTTTTAAAACGCCCAAACCATACAAAACACTTCGCTTAAAATTAATAGACGATGATTCTTCTACATATTTTGTGGGGCAAGTAATTTCGGCTACAATGTGTCCGTGATATAATATTTGTGATAGAAATTGATTGTCAAATATAAAATCGTTTGAGTTTTTATTAAAATCTATATCGTTAAAAATTTGTTTAGAATAGGCACGAAACCCAGTATGGTATTCGGATAATTTTTGATTCATGAGCAAATTTTGTATAAAAGTTAGCATCCGATTTGCAACATATTTGTATATTGGCATACCGCCTTTTATGGCGCCATTTCCTAGAATTCTGGATCCAATAACAACGGGGTAAACTTCATTTGCAATCAGATAAGCCATTGAATGTATTAATTTTGGAGTGTATTGATAGTCTGGATGCAACATGATGACAATATCTGCATTAAGCTCTAATGCTTTTTTGTAGCAGGTTTTTTGATTTCCACCATAACCAAGATTTTCATTGTGTTTTATAATGTGAGAAATTCCCAAATTTTTTGCAATATTTAGGGTGTCGTCTTGGCTATTATCGTCAACCAAAATTACTTCGTCAACAATATCAAACGGAATCTCGTTGTAAGTTTTTATTAATGTTTTTGCGGCATTATAAGCTGGTAAAACAACTATTATTTTTTTGCTTAAAATCATTTGAAATCATTTTAAAATTTTTATGTAAAAATATATTTATTTTTGTATATTGATTCTTTTTTAAAGAAAAATCAATTGAAATCATTATTAAAAGCTTTTAAAACAAGTTAAATACCGTCTTTTGAAAACAAATTTTCTTGCTTCTTGCAAATCGTCTTTCTACGGCTTGCGTGAGGGCAAAGGCGGAGCGCTTTTGGGGCTGGCGTTTTTCAGCCAGCCTCAAAAAGCGGGAGCCGGAGACCGACCCGAAGGGGCACGCCCAAAAAAAAAACAAATTTTAAAGAAATTTTTTGGCAAAAAGCACCGTTTTTTTTATAAAAAGTTTACATTTGATTTATATTTAAGGTATGATATATGTATAATTCAAAAATAAGTGGTCTTGGGTTTTATGTGCCTGATAATGTGGTTACAAATGATGATTTGGCTGCAATTATGGACACAAATGATGCGTGGATTCAGGAGCGCACAGGCATTTTAGAGCGTCGTCACATTGTAAAAGGCGAAGACACTACTACAACGATGGGCGTAAAAGCGGCCAAAATTGCGATGGATCGGGCTGGTGTTTTGCCGCAAGATATTGATTTTGTGGTTTTTGCTACATTAAGTCCAGATTATTATTTTCCGGGGCCTGGAGTGATGGTGCAGCGCGACTTGGGGCTTGGCACGGTTGGTGCGCTAGATATTAGAAACCAATGTTCGGGCTTTGTGTATGCGGTTTCTGTGGCCGACCAATATATCAAATCTGGTATGTATAAAAATATCTTGGTTATTGGCTCCGAGGTGCAATCGTTGGCATTGGATATGACAGACCGCGGAAGAGGCGTTTCTGTAATTTTTGGCGATGGCGCAGGAGCAGCAGTGATGACACGAGAGACAGATTTGACAAAAGGAATTTTATCGACACATTTGCATTCTGAAGGGCAGCACGCAGAAGAATTGATGCTGATGGCTCCCGCTATGGGAAGTAGGTGGGTGAACGAGATTTTGGCGGATAACGACCCAAATGACCAAAGCTATTTGCCTGTTATGAACGGGCAATTTGTGTTTAAGAACGCCGTTGTTCGGTTTTCTGAAGTAATAAATGAGGGTTTGGCCGCAAATAATTTGACTGTTGAGGACATCAACTTGTTGGTGCCGCATCAAGCAAATTTGAGAATTTCACAATATATACAACAAAAATTTAAGCTTCGTGACGATCAAGTCTTCAACAATATTCAACAATATGGCAACACTACCGCAGCCTCTATCCCAATTGCGCTCACAGAAGCGTGGGAGCAGGGCAAAATAAAAAGTGGCGACACGGTAGTTTTGGCCGCTTTTGGTAGCGGTTTTACTTGGGGAAGTGTGATTATAAAATGGTAAAAATGAAAAAATACGGTTGGTTTGTCATGCTGATTTCAGGTTTTTGGTGCGGTTTTGAACAATCCAAAACAACACCTAATTTATGGATTACGATTGCGAGTTTTGTCGTTTTTATGTTTACAATAATGCAATTAATTGCCACAATCCCTCCAAAAAATCAAGACAATGACAACAACACACTTTCTTAAAGGAGACAAAGTAATGGTGCTTGATGACGCACTCGAAGGCGTTGTTACAGCAATTATAGGAAACAAAATTATGATCGAAACCACAGACGGTTTTGAGCTTGGCTATCTGGCAAACGAACTTATAAAAAAGCAAAATAACCAAATAGATTTGAGCCTGAAAAACCAAAGTATGCGCGCTGTGATTCAGGAAAAAGAAATTCCAAAAGCACGAAGTTTTATAAAAGAAAAAAAATCAAAAGCCGAAATTGGCATTCCAGAGTTTGATTTACATATAGAAAAGCTTGTCAAAAACCACAAACACATGAGCCATTTTGACATCCTCACACACCAATCAGACACCGCCAAAAGGCATTTGGATTTTGCCATTCGCAACCGCATACCAAAAATAGTATTCATCCACGGCGTTGGCGAGGGCGTACTCAAGGCAGAGCTCGATTTTTTGTTAGGACGCTATGACGAGGTGGTTTTTCAAGACGCTAATTTTCAAAAATATGGCGCCGGTGCTACCGAAGTTTATTTTAAACAAAAAAATTAATTTTATTTTTTGGCGCACACCAACCGTCTAGCACACCACCCGTCCCGCTGCACGCTATATCTTTTTGGATTTTCCGAAAAAGAAAATCCAAAAAGGATGCCGCTGCATCGGGGCGATTTTAGACTTTTTAGCTTTTCAAAACAGTTTGAAGTGTTAAATCTAAAGATTCATCATATAGTTGATTGTATTTCTACTCCTTCAGAGTTTTCTATGAAAGCGAAGTCGAAAAAGAAAACCCCGAATGAAAAGACAAAAGGACATCGCCATAATCCAAAAAACCCAGCATCAGTCCATATATTTGTCATGCCGAAGAAACCCACTCATGCCCAAAAAGCAACTAAAAACTACAAATAACAAAATTATAATTTTTTCAAAATATTTCTCACAGCCATTTTATATCCAGGCGAATAATCGGCTTCTTGTTCCAAGATCATTTTCAATTCTGGATAAATCCAATCGGTATTTTTGCCCAATTCAAATAGAATATAAATGGCGTTTGATTTTACGGCTATTCGATAATCCGAAATCAACCAATCGAAGGCAGCTTCAGTAAATTTTTCGTGC
>JANNBA010000056.1:0-2032 GCA_031384845.1 Bacteroidota bacterium | reverse complement strand
CCGGTGCTACCGAAGTTTATTTTAAACAAAAAAATTAATTTTATTTTTTGGCGCACACCAACCGTCTAGCACACCACCCGTCCCGCTGCACGCTATATCTTTTTGGATTTTCCGAAAAAAGAAAATCCAAAAAGGATGCCGCTGCATCGGGGCGATTTTAGACTTTTTAGCTTTTCAAGACTTGATCGACATAGGTGATCGGTTATAAAAAAACGTTGAGAAATAAAAAAATGAATTCATTTTTATTATTTCAAAAAAAACTTTATAAAACAATGTTTGATTCAAAAAAAATATTATTTTTGTTACAGATTATTAGTTGTCAAAATATTTTGTATGCCTACAAAAACACGAAAGATGATAAAAATGAGCGTTTAAAGCAATTTAAATGGCAAAATCAGAAAAGTTGTGATTTGTTAATATTTAAAAGGGATAAATTTTTTGTCAACAAGACGGAACAACTCTAACCAAAAATAGTACCTAAAGTTTTCGTCTAAAATGGCAACATATAGTTGCAAAAGGGAAAAATAATAATTAAGAAAAATTTTATAACGACCGTCCTTTTCCTCGCCTTATTTTCTTGTGCCACAGCGGGAACAGAAATTCAAATACCATCCGCTGTTGGTGATAGAAAATCTGCTACTTTTATAGAGGATAATTCAGATATAAGATATAATACTTTAGGAGGTCACTAAAAAACACACATCCTTTAAAATATTTTTAAAGGGTATAATTTAAAACTATATTAAAATACAGACGCAATGAAACATATACTACTGCTTTTTTTTACTTTTAATTTAATTTGTGCACAATCACAATTGACCGACAAAGAATATATCAATAGCCGTCGTGGGCAACTATTCTTCAAAGGCGAAATTGAATACCGCCTAACTCCGATATACGAAATAACAAATGGTCAATTTTCCAACAGGAGAGGCAATTTAGCTAAAGGTGAGCAAAATTCAGGGACTGGTCTTAATTATTCTCTTAATTATTTCATCACAAAAAATTTTAGTGTCAATTTTGGTCAAAGTTTTCGATATGATATAATTTTTTATCCAGTAGATTATCCCGATAAATTCAGTACAAATGAAAGCGCAAAATCGTTATTGATCGATTACCATTTTAGTTTAGATTACTACCTAAAAATTTTCAGTAAAGGACAATTATATTTTCGGTTAGGTTTTTCAATGAATAATACTAATTCAGAATACGTTGTAACCCGAAAAATAGAGCAAACCGGTGTATGGATTTCAGGAGCTTACTTTACCAATTATTATGCTAATAATTTTGCACTTGGTTATAAAATCAAGAAAACGGATATTGCTATTGGTGTATATCAAACCAATTATACAGAATATGAACCCGAACCTATTCAAACTTTATTTCCATATATAAAAATCTCCTACGACATATTTAAGCTATAAACGTTCTTCAACAAAAGAATAGTGATAATGTGCAAGATTTTTTATTGGAAATTGGAGATTAAAAAAGTATATTCTCCTAGTTTTCTTTGCAAGAAACATTAATCCATATAATTTGAACAAATATTAAAATGCAAAATCAAAATTGATTTTGCATTTTTTTTGACAATTATAAGTATTCCTTAGAAAAAAACTAAAACTTGTTGTTTGTAGTTTCTTCCCAAATTGTTTTCAGACTACACGGATTCGTAAGATCCTTTCAGTATGACAAACTGCCTGGGAGCGCAACGTGGTAGCGCAAACAATTTACAATTTACAATTACCAATTAACCCGAATCCATATATTTGTCATGCCGAAGAAACCCACTCATGCCCAAAAAGCAACTAAAAACTACAAATAACAAAATTATAATTTTTTCAAAATATTTCTCACAGCCATTTTATATCCCGGCGAATAATCGGCTTCTTGCTCCAAGATCATTTTCAATTCTGGATAAATCCAATCGGTATTTTTGCCCAATTCAAATAGAATATAAATGGCGTTTGATTTTACGGCTATTCGATAATCCGAAATCAACCAATCGAAGGCAGCTTCAGTAAATTTTTCGTGC
>JANNBA010000015.1:0-14289 GCA_031384845.1 Bacteroidota bacterium | reverse complement strand
CAAAAGTTGACAAATTTAGGTTCGCAAAAAATTTGTCAACATTATGGGGTTATTGTAGTTTTTATACCAATTTTATGATGAAAACGGCTGCCATAGCCCTGATTGCAGTGGAAATCCTTTTTTGAAAAAACCTATTTTTTTCTTAAATTGGCAGAGCGACCAACGGAAGCTCCTGCCAATTTGTAGAAAAAAAGGTTTTTGAGAAAAAGATTGTAACGAAAAGCAGGAAATAGCTCCAAAAAATAATACTTTTACGGTCAACTATTTTTTTGAATATGGAAACAATTTTTGAGAGTAACCCATTGATTGATAGGCTTCCAGAGCATTTGAAGCAGTTTATCAAGCCACAAAATTATGATGATTATACCGCTATAAATCAAGCGGTATGGCGGTTTGTGATGCGCAAAAACGTGCATTATCTTGCACAGGTCGCCCACCAATCCTATCTTGAGGGCTTGACAAAAACGGGTCTCGAGGTTGATACAATCCCCAATATGTATGGGATGAATCGCATCTTGAAAGAAATTGGTTGGGCGGCTGTTGCCGTTGATGGGTTTATTCCGCCAAATGCTTTTATGGAATTTCAGGCCTATAATGTGCTTGTGATTGCGTCGGATATTCGGCAGCTTGAGCATCTTGAATATACCCCGGCACCAGACATTATTCATGAGGGGGCTGGTCATGCACCCATAATTGCCAATCCAGAATATGCTGAATACCTGCGGCGTTTTGGTGAGATTGGTTGCAAAGCGATATCATCGCATCGCGATTATGATTTGTATGAGGCGGTGCGCTCGCTATCTATTATAAAAGAGGCCGAGGGCAGCACCCTTGTCCAAATTGCAGCGGCAGAAAAGGCGGTCGAAGATTTGCAAAATGATATGGGCGAGCCGAGCGAGATGGCACAAATTAGAAACTTGCATTGGTGGACGGTAGAGTATGGCTTGATTGGCAGTCTGGAAAACCCCAAAATATATGGGGCCGGTTTGCTCTCGTCTATCGGCGAAAGTAGCTGGTGTATGACTGATGCTGTGACAAAAATACCCTATTCTAAAGAGGCCGTTTTTCAATCTTTTGATATTACAAAACCACAACCACAGCTTTTTGTGACGCCAGATTTTGCGTTTTTGAGTCAAGTTTTGGAAGAGTTTGCCAACACCATGGCACTTCGCACCGGTGGTCTTGCGGGGATTAACAAACTGATTGCTTCTAAAGCGTTGGGAACAATTGAGTTAAGCACAGGGATTCAAATTTCGGGTGTTTTTGATCAAGTGATTGCCCATGAAGGCAAACCTGTATATATCAAAACGACAGGCAAAACCGCACTTTCATACCGCGAAAAAGAATTGGTAGGGCACGGCACGCTGCGGCACGAATCTGGTTTTGGCAGCCCAATTGGCAAACTAAAAGGAATCAATCTTGCTATCGAGGATATGAGTCCACGCGATTTGAGGGCTTATGATATTTATGAAGCCGAGAAAGTGACACTCGAATTTGAAGGTAACATCACCGTATCTGGCAAGATTGTGACAGGATCACGCAATTTGCAAGGCGAAATCATTCTGATTAGTTTTGAAAACTGTACCGTTTTGCACCACGACACCGTGCTTTTTGCGCCAGAGTGGGGCATTTTTGATATGGCTGTAGGCAAAAAAATAGTGTCGGCTTTCTCTGGCCCGGCCGATGTGAATAGCTTTGATTTGATTAGCCATAAGGTTTCTTCAAAAACAATTAAAGTAATTCAAACCCAAAAAAGACAAGAATTGGAAATATTGTATGCCAAAATTAGGGCATTTCGGGAAGGAAATTCAATCTTGCTCGATTTTGAATTAATTATCAAATCACTTAGTACAAAACATCCCGAAGACTGGTTACTTTTGGTAGAAATTGCAGAGATTTTGAAACACAAAAACCAAACAGAATTGTATCAAAAAGTGCTTTTGCAGCTCGAAAAATTGCAGGTTTTACGTCCAGAAATTGCCCATTTGATTAGCGGAGGCTTGGCCTTATTATAGTAGTTTTTATTTTTGAAACTTGAACCCATATTAATTATTTGTGCAATTTTAGGATCGTTATACCAAATCTATTATTTGCCAATATTTTATTTGTTTTTTGAAAATAGTGACGTTTTTTTAAATTGGTTTTGCACAGAAACTTATTCCAAATAATACTTTTTCAGCTTATTAGATATTATCCTTATTTCTTTTTGTAATTTCATTTATTGTGATTGCATACAAATCAACTTTTTATTGGTTTGTATGAAATAATGTTTTGCTATCTTGTTTTTAAAATAATACCAAAGATGAACCTAAAATAATCTAAAAAAGCGCAGGTGTTTTTTTGTCAAAAACAAAGCGAAAAATATTGAATAGTAGTTGTTGCTTCCCCATATTTTGACAAGCAGTTAGCGGAAAAAAAAACAAGTTCTTCGGTCTATTATATTTTATATTTGGTATATACCTCAATAAGACTATCCGATTTTTAAAACTTTTTTTTACGAAGTTAAAAAAAATTAATTAAATAAAAAACCAAAGTTTGATTTGTATCGTATATGAAAATAAGTGTAATTTAAAATCAACTTAAAATGAAAAAAACAAAAATTTTATTAGGTGTTTCGCTTATAGCGATAACAGGATTGGTACTAATGGCAGCAGATCACGCAGACGCTCCAGCTGTAACTGGCAATGCCAGTGATATTACAGACGTTTATGCCTTTCAGGGCCAAGACACCAACAATATGGTGTTTGTGGTGAACACACAAGGATTATTGACCCCCGCAGCCACAGCCACGGCGGTCTTTAATGAAAACGTTATGGTCGAAATAAATATCGATAATAATGGCGATGCAGTCGAAGATTTGGTGATTCAAGCTATCAAACGAGGCAACAAGATGTACTTTTTTGGGCCAACAGCACCCGGAACTACAGGAAATTCGAGCACTATAAAAACTGCTGCTGCTGCCGGAAACGTTGAAATCTCAACTCAAACAGGAGCTCCAATCATTGCTACTACTGCTGGCATGAAATTTTTTGCAGGGCCAAGAGACGACCCATTCTTTTTTGATTTAGGACAATTCAAATCCATTTTGTCGGGTGGTGCATCCGGGTTTAACAATCCTGGAGTTGACACCTTTAAAGGTACAAACGTACTTTCGACCGTTATTGAAATTCCAAAATCTCTTTTGGGTGGCACAGGAACAAGCATTAATATTTGGGCAGAAACAAAACAAAAACAATAAAAAATAATAGATAAATTACAATATTATGAAAAATAAAATATTTAGAACAATTGGATTATCAATATTGGCAACTGCTTTCATGACAAGTTGCAGCAAAGAGGAGCAAACAACAACTGAAGAACCAATTTTGGATTTTAGTGGCACCTATTTGATGAAGGATCAGATGGCACGACCAGCCATAAACACCGTATTCATTGCTGCTGGCACCGCAAAAGATGTGTTTAATAACACAATACCTTCGATGCAAGGCGATACCTATCAACCCATTTTTCAAGCTAGATTGTTAGCTTTGAATCCAGATTATACCACAAATGCCTTGACTTTTACTGCGGCACAACTTACAGGTGCATTAGCAACTGATGTATTGACAGTTAAAAAAACGGGGGTCACTACTTTTTTTGATGGTACCAATGTACTCACAGGACGTGCTCTGGCTGATGATGTGATAAGCACCGAATTATTATTGATTTTTGGCGGACCAACTGGAACCGAAAAACCAGGACTTACTGATGATCATGTAAACACAAACGACAAACCATTTTTGACAAGCTTTCCATACTTGGCTGCAGCTTGGTAATAATTTTTAGAAAGTGCGCATTTTATATCAAATATGAATTTTGGATAGACCAATAATTGCTAATACAACTTTATAACAATTTCTTCGTTTGTTGATATTGTTATAATTTTTGTAAAAACAAAACAAGACTTGCAATATTTTTTTCTTTGAATAGACAGAAAATCACAGTGTTTCTTGGGGCTATTTTTGATTACAACTGGCATAAGGTGCGTGCTTTTTTTTTGAATAAACAAAAAGAAATCATCATGAAAAAATCAAATATCACAACATTATTGTTCGCAATGCTATTGATTGTTGGTTGTAACAGTACCTCAAAACAGATTACAAACGCTAACGATTACAACAAATATCTGGAACTAAAAACAAACTTTTCTAAAGATTTTGTTCAAGGAGAAATTGATTTTTGGCAGAAAAAGTTTGATGATGCTCCAAACCAAATCAGTTATTTGAGTTTGATAGCAGCAAATTATTCAAAATTATTTGAAAACACAGCTGACATCAAATATTTATACAAATCCGAAGAATTATTGTTACAATCTAACAAAACCTACAAATATTCTGAAGTTGGACCAATACGGGCTTTGGCCAGAAACTATATTTCGCAACACCGATTCAAAGAGTCTTTGGTATTATCTAACAAAGCATTCAAAATTGGCGAAGGACAGAAAGAAACCCAAAAATTACTTTTTGATGTTCAGATGGAATTAGGCGATTATACACAAGCCGAAAAAAGCTTAAACGCCATCAAGACCAACAACGATTTTGATTATCTTATTAGATTATCAAAATGGAGCGATCACAAAGGCGATTTAGAAACCGCAATTCTACTGATGCAAAAAGCAAATAAAATCGCAATTTACAATGACAACAAAGCATTAAAAATTTGGACATTTTCTAACCTTGGCGATTTGAATGGACACGCAGGAAATATAAAACAAGCGTATGATTATTATCTAAAAACCCTTGAAATAGAACCTAATAATAGCTATGCTTTAAAAGGAATAGCATGGATCACCTTTTCTTATGAACGAAATTCTAAAGAAGCCACTCGAATCATTGAGGCAATCTCGAAACACCACAATTCACCAGATTTTTATTTATTGAAAGCCCAAATTGCAGAATATGATAAAAACACCAACGCTAAAAATGAAAATTTGCAGAAATATTTTAAGATGTTGTCCCAAAATAATTATGGAGCAATGTATCATAAATACAATGTTTTGATTTATGCTGATGATAAAAAAATGGCACTACAAGCAATAGAAATAGCCACCACCGAGGTAGATCATAGACCAACGCCCGACTCCTATGATTTGATGGCTTGGGCTTATTATAACTCAGGAAATATAAAAAAAGCATTGGATATTGAAGAAAAATATGTAGTTGGAAAATCTTTTGAACCCAATTTAAATTATCATTTGGCTATTATTTATAAAGCCAATAATATGCTTGAAAAAATAAAACCTATCAAAGATGACTTGCTAGAATCTGTTTTTGAATTAGGACCAAATTTTGAACAAAAAATCAAAAATTTATAGTTTTTCCAAATCTAAATGTAAAATATCCAATCTAAAATTCTTATAACATTTGTTATCAAATATTTATATATCCTAAAAAATCAACATTATTTTGCAAAATCACATTCTAAATCTAAAGAATTCAAACTATATTTGCAATCTAAAATTAGTTTAAATAAAAATAAGGCAACAAAAACCAAATCAGTCATAAAACACTGAAAATCAGTAATATGAATTTAGAAAAAATACAAATACAACAAGCATTAGCCACAATTTCAATAGCAGGCGAAGGCAAGAATATGATAGAAAGCGGCGCCATAACCAATATCGTTATTTTTGGAAACGAAATCATCATCGATTTGACCCTTTCGAGCCCCGCAATGCACATCAAAAAACGAGCCGAAGACGACATCAAAAACCTCTTGAAACAGCAGTTTTCAGACCAAATAATCGTCAAAATCAACACCAAAATTCAAACCCCAGAAGCCAATCCAAATCAAATCAAAGGAAAAGCAATACCCGGAATCAACAATATTATAGCCGTAGCATCAGGCAAAGGCGGCGTAGGAAAATCTACCGTAACCGCAAATATAGCCGTCACCTTAGCCAAAATGGGCTTTGCCGTAGGCATCCTCGACGCCGATATTTATGGCCCAAGCATGCCCATCATGTTTGATGTCGAAAACCAAAAACCAATATCAATCACCATCGACGGCAAATCAAAAATGAAACCCGTAGAAAGCTATGAAATAAAAATACTATCCATAGGCTTTTTCACCGCCCCAAGCCAAGCCGTGATATGGCGCGGCCCCATGGCATCAAAAGCCCTCAACCAAATGATATTTGACGCCCATTGGGGCGAGCTCGATTTTTTGCTCATAGACCTACCACCAGGCACCGGCGACATCCATTTATCGATCATGCAATCGCTACCAATCACCGGCGCAGTCGTGGTGAGCACCCCACAAAACGTAGCCCTTGCCGATGCCAAAAAAGGCGTATCCATGTTTCTATCAGACGCCATCAACGTACCCGTATTAGGTATAATCGAAAATATGGCATACTTCTGTACGCCCGAAAATCCTACCCAAAAACACTATATTTTTGGACAACACGGAGCCAAAAACCTCGCCGAAGACCTCGAAATTCCATTTCTGGGCGAAGTACCCCTCGAACAAAATATTCGAGAATCAGCAGATTATGGCCGTCCAGCAGCACTGCAAACCAACAGCCAAACCACCACCATTTTTGAACAAATAACACGCAATATCATACAAGAAACCGTCGCCAGAAACCACAATTTGCCCGCTACCGAAGCCATAAAAATCACCACAATGGCAGGCTGTAGTGCCATCAAAAAAACCTAAAACCAAATGACAACAGCACAACTAACCATCGAAGTCGAAAAAGCACTCGAAGAAATCAGACCCTTTCTCATTTCAGACGGCGGCAACATTTCGCTCATCGCTATCAACGACGACAAGCACGTCAGCGTGCGCCTCGAAGGCGCCTGCACCTCCTGTAGCGTCAACCAAATGACCCTTCGAGCAGGCGTAGAAACCACCATCAAAAAATATGCACCACAAATAGAAACCGTCACAAACACCCTCTAAATATTTTTTTTTTGGCGTGCCACCACCTCCGCTGCCGCTACAGTGCTGTCGGGCTTTACGCTCCCAATCTTTTTGAAACTCCGCTGACGCTCCGTTTCAAAAAGGATTTCCGCTGCAATCCCTCACGCAATCCCCGAGACCCAAAAACAATTTCAATTTCAAGACCAATACCAAACCAATGACCAAGACAGACATACTCATCATCGGCGCAGGACCAACAGGCCTTTTTGCCGTATTTGAAGCAGGACTACTCAAACTAAAATGCCACCTCATCGACGCACTACCACAACCCGGCGGACAACTATCAGAACTCTACCCAAAAAAACCAATCTACGACATACCCGGATTTCCCGAAATATTAGCCGGCGATTTAGTACATAATTTGATGCAACAAATCAAACAATTTCAACCCACATTCTCACTCGGGCAAACCGCAGAAACCATCAACAAACAAACAGACGGAAGCTTTATAGTAACCACAAACACCGGCGAGCAACACCAAGCCTCAGCCATCGCAATTGCTGGCGGATTAGGCAGCTTTGAACCCAGAAAACCACCCATCAACAATATCAGCTTTTTTGAAAACAAAGGCCTCAATTACTTCATCAAAGATCCCGAAAAATACCAAAACAAACACGTGGTTATCGCAGGCGGAGGCGACTCGGCACTAGATTGGAGCATCTATCTTGCCAACATCGCACAAAGCATAACCCTCATACACCGCCGCAACGAGTTTCGAGGCGCACTCGACTCTGTCGAAAAAGTACAAGAACTCAAAAATCAAGGCAAAATAAAACTCATTACACCCGCCGAAGTCATCGCCCTAAACGGCAATCAATGGTTAGAATCTATTGATGTAGAACACAATGGCGTTTCAAAAAACCTCAAAGCCGATTATTTTATTCCACTATTCGGACTAACCCCAAAATTAGGAAATATAGCCAATTGGGGTCTCGAAATCGAAAAAAATGCCATCAAAGTCAACAACGCACTCGACTATCAAACCAATATTCCAAACATCTATGCCATAGGCGACATCAACACCTATCCAGGCAAACTCAAACTCATTTTGTGCGGCTTTCACGAAGCCACTCTAATGGTACAAAGCATTTATCAAAACCTGAATCCTGGCAAAAAATATGTACTCAAATACACCACCGTATCAGGCATAGACGGTTTTGACGGTACCCGAAAAGAAGCCGAAAAACAAGTCGTAAAAGCCATAGAATAAAACCAATATGCAAGATATTACCATCAAAATAACAGACAGAAACGGCATCCCGCACCAGCTTCAAGCCCCAACAGACATGAACCTCAACCTGATGGAATTGATAAAAATGTACGAAATTGCCCCCGAAGGCAGCATTGGTCTATGCGGAGGTATGGCCATGTGTGCCAGCTGTCAATGCTATATCACAGACCAAAGCACTATACCCGAAAAATCTGATGATGAAGACGCCATGCTCGCCGAAGCATTTCATACAAAACCAAACAGCAGACTGGGTTGTCAAATTCTGATTACACCAGAAATGCACCAGCTTGAAATTGAATTGGCACCAGAATGAAATTTTGTTTGAAATTTTAGTTCATACTAACAGAAATTTAAACACAGACACCAATGCAAAAAAACACAACCCACGGCCCCATCCCTGCCCTATTAGCAGAATATGAAAAAGCAATTTTGGAATTTTGTCGATATTTAGATCAGCAAAAAGAAATCTATTTTCAAAAAGAAATCAAGGACAACAAGAGGTTTGATAGCATTCAAAACATTCTAACACATATTGTAGGGTCAGGATATATTTATGCCAACTATATCAGACTTCGGTTTGACAATCCAACAATTCCTGCTTCATTTGTGATTATAGATTTCAAAAAAACGACAGAAGCACTTCAAAAAATGTTTGATTATACCAAGGAAACCTTTAGCAATAAAGCACATTTAACAGACGAAGATTTGATGCAAACCATTATCAAAACTTCTTGGACAACTTATGATTTGGAAGCACTTTTGGAACACGCTATTATGCACATTTTGCGACATCGCACTCAAATTCAGAATGTTATAAATAAATTTGAAACCGAAAATGAATAATTTTTAAGCTTCATTCTTTTCCAAAATTTTGAGTTCTGCATAAATTTTATGGCTCTCAAAACCTTTGCGAAGCAAAAAATCACAAAATTTCTTGCGTTTTTTAAGTTTGTTTGCCTCTCGACAATGCTCCCAAAAATGTTGTGCTGTTTTTTCAAAAGTAACATCATATTCTTCTTCAGAAATTTCTTTCAAAGCCCTATCAATATTGAATTTTGATATTTGACGCTGTTTGAGTTCGCCAATAATTCGAATCTTGCCCCAAAACTTAATCCTATGTTTTCCACGTGCAAAACTACAGGCAAAACGCTCCTCATTCAAAAAATTTTGAGCAATCAAATGCACAACAATCAAATCAATAGCCTGATCAATCATCTGCATCGAACGCAATTTTTGAATCACCTCAACATGACAACGCTCTTGGTACGAACAAAAATATTCTAGCTTGAGCTGCGCTTCTTGAACCGTATAGGGTTTTGGCATTTTTTTTGATTTCAAAGATAGTTATTTTTAAACATCCTAAAAAATCAAAAATTTGTTTTCTAAAAAAATCAAAACGAATCAAAAACCATACTTTCATAATGCCGTTTGTCGTCAAAAAAATACAGTTTATCGAATTGTTAATAAAAAATGCCTTCGTCCGTACAATTTTCTTGTTTTATTAAAGTAATTTTGAAAGCTATAAAAAAATTCGTCTTAGATTTAATGATTTGAATGTAAGTCAATTGCAATTATTAGAACCTACCTAATTATCGTTTTTATGAATTTGAAAAAATTACTTTTTTGTTTGTTTTTGATTGGATTTCAATCCGTTTTGGGACAGCTTTATGTTCATGATTTTGGAACTACAACAATAACTACGCATCCATATACAATCGCACCGATAACTTTTGATGCAAATTTAAATGGTTCTTCTTGGACAAACAGCACGGCAGCATGGACAAGTTTTGCTGGAAGTGCAGGTCAAGCATTGAGTTTGGCAAATTCTTCGGGAACACCTACAATTACCTTAAATTTTAATGTAACATCTGGTTACAATTTGAATATTACTTCCTTTAGTTTTTGGCGACAACGAAGTGCTGCTGGAGCCCCAAATTGGTCGATGACTATTAATGGAATTTCCGTTGGAAGTGGCACGGCTCCTACAACAGGAGCAAACACGGGAAGTTTGATAGTATCAAATCCAGTCAATAATTTAAGCGGTGCGATTTCAGTTGTGATTTCGTTGAGTGGCGCATCGGGTGCAGGAACTTTTAGATTAGACGATTTTACGTTAAACGGAAGTGTTGTTTCTTCGGCCATCACATCTGCCCAAAACGGTGATTGGTATAATCCTACATCGTGGGTGGGTGGCGTTGTGCCAAGTGCCACACAAAACGTAGTCATAGCCCATAATATTTCAAATACTACGTTTGCACCAGCCGCTATAACGCGAAATATTGGCACAACAACGACCGTAAATGGGTTGTTGTCAACAGGCGCATTTACTTACACCAATAACGGAGCGACAACCATAAACGGCACTTTTCAGTTGGATAATGGCGGTTGGGCGACCGGCAATAATTTTGTATATGGTGCCACGGGTACACTAAATTTTAATTCCAATACCAGCTATGGCGTCAATAATACAGATTCATTTTGGCCAAGTTCAAATGCGCCATTTAACATAAATGTTTTGCAGGGTGGCTTGACTTTGAACAATTGTAGCAGATCCGTAAACGGCACTTTTGCTACCGCTGCTGCTGTGGTTTTGAATACAGCTACTTTGACGCTCAACGGTTTTTGTCAAATCAATAGCGGTGGGTATTTTTCAAACACACCAACCTATGGAAACGCATCAACCTTGGTTTATAATAATGTAGGCAATTATGCAAACGGCGCCGAATGGACCGGGGGAGCATCAACAGCAACCACAGCGGGGCTCGGTGTGCCCGCAAACGTAACAATACAGCAAACTTCAAACATCACTTTGGCCGGTGGACGAGGATTGCCCGGCAATTTGACCATTGCAAATGTGAATGCCGTTTTGACCCTCAACAGTAGTGCCGGCGACTTTTATCTCGGTGGCAACCTGATTCAAAATGGAGGAAGCGGTGGTTTGATCAACAATTTGCGTGGTTTTTATTTTGTGCTTTCAAACAATCAAACTATTGCCGCTGCAGTGAGTCCTGTTTATTTTGATTATCTTAGGATTCAAAAACCATCTGGAAATGTGCAATTAACCAATACGGATGTTACCATAAACACCACCGCAGGAGATGTTTTTCAACTATTAGATTTAGGAAGTCTTGATTTAAACGGTAAGTCGCTGACATTCAATAATAACGGAGGCGTTTTGAAATCAAACGGAACATCTAGAAGAATATTTTCTAGCTTATCAAATGCAAAAATCAACATCAATGGCAACAAAACTGTTGATTTTTTTAATCCAACAGACGAAATGATTTTTGACACCAATATCACGATGCACGTTTCAAATTGTGCCATAGATTTTGGTTTTGGAAAATCATTTATAAACGGAAATTTGCAACTTAATGGCAGTGGCAATGTTGCTAATTATGCACCTATATATGGAAATACGTCGAAATTGATTTATTGGAATGGCTTTGTGTATGGTCGAAATTTAGAATGGTCGGCAGTGACAACAGACACATTTCCTTCAAAAGGGTATCCAAATGATGTTCAAATTGGGTTCAATACTGTTTTGGATTTGGGAGCAAATGGTGGTTCGGGAGCAGAAAGAGCCATTAATGGCAGTTTGACAATCGATGATGGTTCGACACTTGACATGGCAGGAGCCAATACGATGCAGCGCCCTTTGAATGTAAAAAACAATGTAGTTGTTGGGCAAAGTGCTACTGCAACGCTCACCTTATCAACTGTCAATGGGGCAGATTTGAAAATGGGAGGTAATTTGAGTTTTAATGGCACTTATAACTTTTTTCCGAACAACAGAGCCGTTATTTTTACAAAAAACGGCACTCAAACCATCTCCGCATCAACTCCACCAACAATTCCGTATATCGTTTTTTCGCCATCGAGTGGCAATACGGTGCTACAACTTCAAACCAATATTAATGTTACGGCACCACTTGGCGGTAATGGTATTGCCCTTGGCGGCACTGCTAATGTTTTTGATTTGTTTGGAAAGTCACTTACTTTGGGGACAAATGGTGTTGCAAATTTAGTATCTAGTTCTGGAGGTATTTTCAAAGGGAATGTACTTTCAAACTTAACTTTGAACGGTTCAGGTTCTTTGGGCACTATCACTTTTGGGAATGATTTTAATCTTAATAATCTTACTATAAACAGAAATGCGGCTACAATTGCGGTTACTTTGGGGTCAAATATTACAATAAATGGTCTATTAACCTTAACAAATGGCTTGGTCGATTTGGTCAATTTTAACATGACCCTTGGCTCTGCAGCAACGATTTCTGGAGGCGGCACAAACAGTTTTGTGATTGCAGACGCTACATCGGGAGCGACCGGAAAATTACAAAAAATATTTAGTGCGGCAAATTCGTTTATTTTCCCTATTGGAGATAATGCTGCAACATCAGAGTTTTCGCCTGCAACCATCAGTTTTGCCTCGGGTACTTTTCCAGCAACGGTGGGCGTTTCTGTTTCAGACAAACTACATCCAAATAATAGTGCTACAACAGATTTTCTGACCCGCTTTTGGTCGGTTTCGACTTCAATGATTTCGCCAAACTACAGTTTTTCAGGAACATTTTTGCCAGCAGACATTAGCGGTAATATCAATAATTATAAAACGGGTCGTTGGGATGGCAGCAGTTGGACCGACATAAGTGCCACAGCTGTTTTGTCACCAACACTTTCGTTATCAAGTTTGACCAATTTTTCGACTACAAATGATTTTAGTTGTGGCGAACCATTGTCGCCACCCGAAATCAATTTGTTGGGCAACAACACCAATATTGTGAGTGGTAGCCTTACGCCATCGCTAACAAATTTTACAGATTTTGGCAGTATTTTTGTTGGCAACACCATCACGAAACAATTTAAAATTCAAAATTTGGGAGGAACAACACTCAATTTGACTGGAACTCCAAAAGTAAGTTTGAGTGGTTCAGGTTCATTTGTTGTTTCGATCCAGCCAACTGCTACAAGCATCCCGGCAGGTGGATTTTTGACTTTTGATGTTGTATATACTGCTAATTTATTGAGTGTAGAAACGGCAACCCTTAGCATAGCAAATGATGATAGCAACGAAAATCCTTATACCTTTGTAATCAAGGGAATTGGTGTACCAAACAACCTTTCGGATGTGATAGACAACACCAATTATGCTACAACAACACCCGAATTTAATAGCAATATCAACTATATCAACTTTATAGATGCAACCTCAACTATAACCGGAAAAATGATTCCTATGAAGTTAAAAATCCGTGATGGCGGTGCAACTTTGAATGATTTGGACACAGAAAACACCGTTTTGAGCGGTATCAAATTTACGGTCAAAGACAATACAAATACCGACAGATTGGCTTTTATCAAAACCGCCATTTTGACGACATCTGCTGGTACAGTGATTGCAACAGCTACCAAAGTAGGCACCGAACTGGTTTTTGCTTCGATGAGTGGCACAAGCGTAACTGCCGATGACAATACCGAAAAAATTGTTCATTTGAGAGTGTCTTTTGACCAAACACAAGTGGTTGACAATACCAAATTGATATTTGCCGTTTCGAGTGTAGCTGCTGCCTCGGGTTCTGCTTTTGCAGCCCCAAATGGTGGTGGTGCAAGCTCTGATATCAGCAATGCCAATGACAGAAATAGAATTGAAGTTACGGCAGACAGATTGTTATTTACAACACAACCAGCTTTAACAACTGCTATAAACGTTGCTATGACAACAGTTGTAGTTGCAGCAACAGATTTGTATAACCTTACAGATTTTGATTTTGTGAGCCCTGTGGCACTCACATCTACAGGTACAATGACTGGCACACCTGTAACTACAACTGCAGTTTTGGGTGTGGCAACATTTGGTACAATAACCCACACTATTGCAGGATCTTCTTTGTATTTGAACGCAACTTCAACAGGATTGCCGACTTACAACCTCACTTCATCAGCGTTTGATATTACTGCGATTGTGTATATAAATGGAGATTATAGGACTACAGGCACAGGAAGTTGGACAAGCAATACAGCAAGCCCTGCAATCTGGGAAAGACACAACGGAACAACATTTGTAACTTCAAACTCACCAGCCTTTAATA
>JANNBA010000009.1:0-1608 GCA_031384845.1 Bacteroidota bacterium | reverse complement strand
CACACAAGTTGCGCTCCCAAGTTGCTCCCACACGCAGTTTGTTATCCTGAAAGGATCTCACACAAGTTCCGCCCTCAAGTTCCGTAGGCTGAAAAACAGTTTGGGAAGCAACTACAAATAAAACAAAATATATCTGGTATTAAGATGCTGGGTTTTTCAACCCAACTTTCTAATATTAGACTTTACCGTGAGATGCTTTCAGCATGACAAACTGCGGAGATTCGTGTTTATGGGTAATTGTTTATCCCACCGCCACGAGAATTAGTTAACACAGTCCTTTCACCCCACTAATCCGAACCAAAATATCCTCAACGAACTTCAAGCCCATGCTCATAAAGTAAATCAAACAACAACAAATTGTAGTTTTTTGTTTATATTTGCAATATCCTAATCATCATAACCGAAATTAGGTACAGAAAAGATTCATGTAGCGGGACGTTCACGGTTGAGGCGGCAATTTTTGGAATGGCTTTGCCGCAGGATCGATAAGCAGTATGGCAAGCAGTTTGTGGGCAGGTGGCACAAACACCACCGAAGGCCCAGATAACTCCAGAATAAGCACCAAGGGCACTGGTTTTGCAGGCATTGGAGGCACAGGCGGTGCAAGCATGATTGTTTTTGGCACAATTGCCGGAGGCGCAGGCGCAGCCCTCACAGGAGGCAATTTCTGGAAAAGTGCTTTGACGGGGTTGATAGTAACGGGGTTGAATGATTTGATGCATCCGGACCCAAACAAAGCACAAGCAAGAAAATTCAATAGAGAATTTAATAAAAAGTATGGGAATGTTGCTAATAAACCTGCACCAGCAACTAAACAAACTGTTGTAAATATGGTAAATGATATACCAACATTAAAAAACTTGAGCAATAGTTCTAAAAAACCAGATTTAAGGGTAGTTCACACAAAAACTGGTAAATCTTCATCTGGTGCCGAAGCGCATTATTTTACAAATGCCGAAGGAACTTTTCAAGGAACAGATGCAAGTTCTGGTCATTTTATTAATTTTTACGATGATTCATTTAAAACTTATAGGAATGTGGCAGAAAACGCCCTTCATCAATTAAGCCACGCTTATAACAGGACTCACGGTGTTTTCTTATCCTATTTTAATGAATCCAAAGGAAGTGTTGAAAGTAAATGGAATAGAGCAGTGAATTTAGACGAAGTAAATGTATATGAATGGGTTTATGATAATTATAACATAAATATGTCTTCGGGCTATTCTGAGGCTTTAAGAAAATTAGGGAGATAAAAATTAAACGGAATTATTATGAAAAATATTGTTGCATCAATTTTTTTACTACTTTTATGTACGCCATCTTGTACAAAAAAAGTAAAGATTAATAAAAGTGAAATCATTAAAATGAATTCATTTAGTAAGGGATTTTCAAATAATAGATTTTATTTTATTAAAAGTAGTATTAAAATTCATGAAAATGAAAAATTATTTTATTACATTTTTAATGGAGTTGAAGGATATACAAATATGTTAATAATTGACAGTTTGGATAATGTTTATTTTAATTATAAAAAACTTGATTTTGTGGATAGAAAAATGATAAAATTGAAAGACACAATAATAAATGTTGAAAAATATGAAAACTACA
>JANNBA010000154.1:0-2846 GCA_031384845.1 Bacteroidota bacterium | reverse complement strand
GTTTTTTGTTTTGAAAATGATTTTTCTGGTCAAGATGGTTTGCGTGAGGGCAAAGGCGGAGCTCATTTTTTGGGCGTTTTTCAGCCCAAAAAATAGCGGGAGCCGGAGACCGACCCGAAGGGGCACGCCCAAAAAAAAATGGTATTTGATTTGAAAAAAACCCACAAAAATTGATTTTTTGTGGGTCAAAATATTTCTGTGGAGTCGCCGGGAGTCGAACCCGGGTCCAAACAAGCAACCAAAAAACTTTCTACACGCTTATTTTCTGTTTGGGTTTTCGATGTTTGGTATGGACAGAAACAACCGCCAAACACTTATCTTTTTTGATGTCAACACAACCCCAAAGCATGGCTGAATTTAGGTTTATCTTTACGATTCGCCTGTATCGACCGCTATAAACCAAAGCTTTCGAGGCAAATCCTGCTTTCCTATCTGATAGGAACGAGGCTAATCTTACTATGATTCAGATTATGCAGCAAGAGCGTAGTTTCCTTCGCCGTGTAAAATGTTTGAAACCTTTTATTTACGAGAATTGTCTCAGTTCTCGACGTGCTTACTTTTCAATTCGACTTGCTGTCAAAACCAGTCGACCCCAAATGTGGGTGCAAATATAGGCTAAATTTCTTAATCATGTTGGCCATCAAAGTATTTGTTCCAAGTATTTTGAACTTTCATCACTTGCTCTATCACATCGCGAACGGCTCCTTTTCCTCCATTTTGGTGCGATATATAGGTAGCGATTGTCTTGATTTCTGGGCTCGAATCTTGCGGGCAAGTGGGCAAACCAACCAATTGCATGACATGAAAATCGGGTAAATCATCGCCCATATATAGCACTTGGTTTGGATTGATTTGATTGGTTTTGATATAAGTTTCAAAAACGGAAACTTTGTTGGGCACGCCCAAAAAAATATCAACAATGCCCAAATTTTGAAGTCTAATACGAACGCCTTCGTTGCTTCCGCCAGAAATAATACAAACATTATAGCCGCTATCGATAGCGGCTTTCATAGCAAATCCGTCTCTAATATTCATGGTGCGCAGCATTTCGCCACTTGGTGTAATGTGAACGCTGCTATCTGTCAAAACGCCATCTACATCGAAAATGAAGGTGGTAATTTGGTTCATTTTTTGTTTATAATTTGTTGGCATTGGCTATGATTGTTTGGGTTAATAGGGCATAAATTTTTTGATATGTTGGGTCGTCAATTAATTTTTGATGCGCCTCAATAGTGCTCATATCCTGTCTTTTTGCCGGGCCTGTTTGTGCTGCTTGTGGTGAGATTTGGGCTACCTTTTGGGCGGTTTCAAGAATTAAGGGTTGCAAAAGTGCAAATGGCAAATGGTTTGATTGACAAATATCGTGACTTATTTGATACATCAAATTGACAAAATTGTTTGCAAAAACTGCCGCCAAATGAAGGTTTTTTCGTTGCAATAATGTGAGTTTACAAACGGTTTTTGAGATTGTTTGTGCCACGGTTTGTAGCAAATCGATATCCTTTTGATCTTGTGCTTCTATACAGATGGGAATTGAACTAAAATCTATTTCTTTGTTTTTTGAAAAACTTTGCAATGGATAAAAAGTGCCTATTCGGTTGTTTTGGGCTACACCTTTTGGGTCAAAAACTGCTGAGGTTGTAGCAACCAAACGGTTTTTGAAAGGCAATTGTGTCAAAATAGCTTCAATCGCATCGTCTGAAACTGAAATTATATATAGGTCTGCATTTTCTATGGTTTCAAAATTATTGATTCTAATTGTTTTGACATTCAAAATCGTTTTTGGCGTACGCGAAAATATTTGCTTGACAACAACGGTTTTGCTTTCAAAAAAAGCATTAAGCAGGTGTTGTGCTACATTTCCGGCACCAATAATGACAATTTTGATCATGGTTTTTTATTTAAAATAAGAAAAAGTATCTTTGTTTTCTATTTTTAATAGGGTTTCATATATAAGTTTAATCACGTTTTCTACATCATCACGATGCACCATTTCGACGGTGGTGTGCATATAGCGGAGTGGAAGCGATATCAAGGCAGATGCCACCCCACCATTGCTATATGCAAAAGCATCGGTGTCTGTGCCTGTAATGCGCGACGACGCCAATCGCTGAAAAGGAATATTGTTGTCTTGTGCAGTTTTCAAAATCAATTCGCGCAAATTGTTTTGCACCGCCGGAGCATAGGTCACAACAGGGCCTTTCCCAATTTGGGTTTCACCTTCAATTTTCTTTTCGATCATTGGCGTTGTGGTATCGTGACATACATCTGTCACGATCGCCACATTGGGCTTGATTGTTTTTGTAATCATTTCGGCACCACGCAAACCCACTTCTTCTTGCACAGAATTGGTGATATAAAGCCCAAAAGGAAGTTTGATTTTATTTTGGTGTAGCAATCGAGCCACTTCGGCAATCATAAAACCGCCCATTCTATTATCTATAGCACGACACACAAATTTGTCTTGGTTTAGAATCATAAACTCATCGGGATAGGTGATGACGCAGCCAACATGAATGCCCAATTTTTCGACTTGTTCTTTGGTTTCGCAACCACAATCTACAAAAATATTGTCTAATTTGGCGGGTTCTTCTTTGCTTCTGTTTCGGGTATGAATGGCGGGCCAACCAAAAACACCTTTTACTATTCCGTTTTTGGTATGAATATTTACTCGTTTTGAAGGCGCTATTTGATGGTCTGAACCTCCATTTCTAATGACATAAATCAAACCGTTATCTGTAATATAGTTGACATACCAAGCGATTTCGTCTGCATGACCTTCTATAACTACCTTATATGGAGCATCGGGATTAATAACTCCAACTGCGGTACCATAAGTGTCTGTA
>JANNBA010000200.1:0-2624 GCA_031384845.1 Bacteroidota bacterium | reverse complement strand
AAAAAATAATTCTATTTTTGATAAATATTGGAAAGTGCAATCAACATAAAAAAAATGTTAAAAACGCAAGAACTTTCGTATATTTACTAGTTACCTGCAAGCTTAAAAAAAATCTCGTAAAACACGATATTGAGATTTTTTCTCAAAATAATGTTAATTATCAATTTTATTTAATTAATTATTTATATTTTTACAAAAAAATCTCAATAACACTAAATTGAAATGATAATAGAATTCACAGTTGGAAATTTTCTTTCTTTTAATGAAAAAAGAAAAATTAGTTTTGAAGCTAAAGGGATTTCAGAACTGAAAAAGAATGTTATACCTTTTGAAAAAATCAAATTATTGCGTTCAGCAGTCGTATACGGTGCAAATTCAAGCGGTAAAAGCAATCTTATAAAAGCTTTAGACAGAATGCGAGATAATATTATTCATTCTGTGAAATTGAATGATTCTGACGAATTAGATTATTCTCCTTTTTTGCTTTCTGAATCAGGTGAAACAAAGCCCACTTTTTTTGAAATTATATTTATTGATAAAACAAAAAACAGATATAGATATGGTTTTGAGTATGATTTAAATGAAATTGTCAATGAGTGGCTATTTGTTGGTCAGAATACTAAAAATGAAACTGCTTTATTTATTAGAACCGAAGAAGGAATTGGAGTTTCAGATAAATTTAAAGAAGGGAAAGGAAAAGAAGTCTCAACTAATAATAATAGACTATTTATTTCCCTAGTCGCTCAATTAGGTGGGAAAATTTCAAAAAATGTTATTGAATGGTTTACTAGTTATAATATTATATCTGGACTAGACCATAAAGATTATGATAGATTTTCTCTGAGAATGCTTCACAAAAAACTTGAGGGATGTAATGAATCATTATCATTGTTCCAAACATTAAAGCTAGGATTTAGAGATGTTCAGATTGCAGAATCTGAATTTAATCCTTTAGAGGTTTCAGATTCTCTTCCAAAATCTTTAAAATCAAAATTGATTAAGGAAATGTCAGGAAAAAAAATGATAAGTTTAAAAACAATTCATAATAAATATGATAAAAAAGGAAATATAATTGATACTGTTTTGCTTGACAAAGATGATAATGAGTCCGAAGGAACAAATAAAATTATGGATTTAGCTGGACCAATCTTTGACACTTTGTCTTTGGGGAAACTCTTAATTATTGACGAGCTTGATGCAAAACTACATCCATTAATTACAACACACATTGTAGAATTATTTAATAATCCAAAAACAAATATTAATAATGCTCAACTATTATTTGCAACTCACGATACAAATTTATTAAACACTGATCTTTTTAGAAGAGACCAGATTTGGTTTACTGAAAAAGATTTAGTTGAACAAACTGACTTATATTCTCTTTATGATTTTAATCTTCCTGATGGTACAAAAGTTAGGAATGATTCGAATTTAGAGAAAAATTATATCAGAGGTAGATATGGTGCTATCCCATTTATAACAAATTAATTTAAAATTTTGGTATGGCTAGAGTAATTAAAATAGATAATGCACTACAAAAAAAGTTTTCACAGAACAAGCAAAAAAGCAACACCAAAAAAGAACTAGTAGCTTATTTTTTAATAGTTTGCGAGGGAGAAAAAACAGAACCAAATTATTTTAAAAATTTTCCAAAGAAAATAGGGAAAATAGTTTATGATATTGAATTTGATGGTGGCGGAATAAGCACTTTAAAAGTTGTTGAAAAAGCAATAGAATTAAGAGATAGGTCTAAACAAAAATATGACAGAGTTTGGGCTGTTTTTGACAGAGACAGTTTCAAGTCTAATTCATTTAATAGTGCAATTTTAAAAGCTAATTCAAATGGAATAGAATGTGCTTGGAGTAATGAGGCATTCGAATTATGGTACTTATTACATTTTCATAATAGAACTACTTCAATGAAAAGAGAAGACTATAAGAAAGCTATTGAATTAGCCTTAAATGCCAAAATCAGAAACAAGAAAAAACCATTTAAATACGAAAAAAACAGTTTAAATATGTATTCAATACTTAAAAAGTATGGTAATCAAAGTCAAGCTATAAAATGGGCAGAAAATTTGAATGATAACTTTGTTGGAACTAAATTTTCAGAGTTTAATCCTGCAACACAAGTTTTCAAATTAGTTGAAGAGTTGAATGGGGATTCTGAAAAACTAAATGATGAAATAATACAAAAATATAATACAGGAAATTAATAAAGCCAGCAGGTAACAGCTAGAGTTTCGTTGGGCTTGAAAAGCCAACAATGAATTGCAATCATCGAATACCGACAAAAAATATAACCCATGAGATAAACTCCGGTTGAACGGAACCGTCAATTTTATCACATCTATGGGGTTATCGTAAAGTTTTGTTGTCATTTCAAAGCTGTTATTGCACCTCTTTTTTTTGGATTTCATTTTAGGTATATTTAATTATATTCACAAAGCACAAATTTTTAGTATCACAGCTACCGTAGGTTTAGTTGAACAGCCTCAACCCAAAAGACGGGGTTTAGTGTCCCAAAGTCAGTTTTGTGGTAAATCAAACATTCGTTTTTCAATCCAAGTTTTGTGGTAAAAGTCCCACCCACGTGTTGCCGCAAAACATTAGTTAGAATT
>JANNBA010000196.1:0-64334 GCA_031384845.1 Bacteroidota bacterium | reverse complement strand
GTCCCGCTGCACGCTATATCTTTTTGGATTTTCTGAAAAAGAAAATCCAAAAAGGATGCCGCTGCATCGGGGCGATTTTAGACTTTTTGGGTTTTCAATAACACGATTAGTTGACAAACTTGCAATCAGTTCCGTTCAACCCACAGTATTTTATCGGTATTCGATGATTGCAATTCATTGTTGGATTTTCAGGGTCAAGGAAACTATAGCTTTTGGCAGATAGTGCCTTTATTTAGATAAGATTTTCGTTTTCGCTTTTCTAATTGGTTTTCTTATTTCTGTTAATTTCAAACTTGCTTTTTTCTGTTTAAAATAATCGCTTAATGCTTTTTCTTCTTCAATAGTTAATGAAGTTTGTTCTCCAATAAAATCTAGGTCAAATTCTAATTCTTTAGTTTTCATAATATTAGCCTTTAAAATATTTGTTTATTAATTTCAGTGCTGATTGAGTTTCTATAATCATTACTCTTCCTCCGAAATGAAATGCTCCAAGCGTTTTCTCATAATGTTCGATTAATAATGTTTTAGAAACAAAAGATACATTTCCTTCGTGACCTCGTTGGAATGAAAGTTTACAAGCAAAAGCAACTAAATTTCCAGGAACACCAGCGTAAACTTTTGTTTTTCCTTTATTGAATGGTGCGCTTTCAACTAAATGCATATAAACGTGATCTTCTTTTACTTCAACACAAATTAATCCTTGAATAATTTCAGAATTATTTACAATTGTTAGTTTAAAAACATCTCTTTCAGGTTGTTTGAATTCTTGTTTCCAATCAAAAAGCCAATTATTCTTTTTAGTTATGTTTTTTAAATCGGAACTTTTTAATAAAGAAATGTCAGTTGCAAAACTATCTCTAGTTACCACATTTTCTATGGAATTGGTTAATTTGTCAATTATAAAATCTAAACCTATTTCTTCACGTTCTTTCATATTGCAAAATTACAAAATATTTTTGAATGAAAGAATAATTTTCAATTTTACGATTTTTTCGGGCATTTCTGACAACGTCTCGTGGATTGCAGAAGTCGGGGGTTTGGTTAGCCTAAACTTTCAGTAATTCACTGACCACATAAGTACAAAACAATGTGTAAATTCAAGACCAAAACCCCAATTTTTGCAAACGGCGGTTGATCTAAACCTACGGTAGCTGTGATAACGAAATTTTTGTACTTTGCAAATCTAATTAAATATATCTAATGAGACAAAAAAAAAGAGATACAATTATCTCTTTGAAATACCCACAAAACTTTACGATAACCCCATAGAGATGATAAAATTGACGGTTCCGTTCAACCGGAGTTTATCTCATGGATTATATTTTTTTGGTATTCGATGATTACAATTCATTGTTGGCTTTCTAGCCCAACGAAACTCTAGTTTTTGGAGGCAGTATTTATTTTTTAATCGCAACTTTCGGCAGACCTGCTTTCGCCAAAATTTCGTTTGCTCTTTTTAATTTTTCAGGAAACAATACTTTTCCTCTAAATTCCTCCAATTTTTTGTCGAAAACAATAATTGGAACTTTCGATTGATTTAATTGATCTATTGTCATAACTATAATATATTTTCCTTTTTTGTTAATAAAAATGCTTCATAATCTTCGCCAACTATAAATTTATCTCATTCACCATTACTATTTAATCCGAAAACTTTGAAATCTTCCGTTATTTCAGAAAGATTATTTGTAATTCCCATTCTATATAATCTAGTTCTTACGTTTGTACTTCCGGTTGCTTAAATCCAAGCTTTCGGATTTTTTTGTGTAAATGCATAAACTGTTGAAGCAACTGTCGCCAAAACTTTCAGACTATCTCCGTTATTCGTAACAGAAATGTCACTAGTAGTTTTGGTTTTTTCGTCATAATCTGCAAAACCTAAATTATAAACATTTTCAGTTCCTGTTTCTGTATATTCTACTATTTTTTTAATTAGTCCTTTTGGTCCTTCACTAATAAATTAATAGTAATTCATCAAAGTTTCTGAACGATATTGATATTTAGGATATTTCATTTATTGTTTTAAAATTAATAACCAAATTTATAAAATATTTTCTATTTTTTTGGTTTCTTCTTTTTTTTAACATTACTATCACTTTGTAAACACACACAACAATCTTCGCATTTCATCTATTTTCGGGCAGATGTGCAAAAGTTTGCTGATTTTATTACTACAAATATATGCTTTGTTTTAAAACTATTTGAACATTTTTCAATTTTTTTGCTATGATGCTGCCTAATTGGTTATGGATGAAATTCCTGCATCCCGACAAACTAACAACCTCCAACAAATAACGTCTCAAATACCCAAAAAGTCTATAATCGCCCCGATGTAGCGGCATCCTTTTTGGGTTTTCTTTTTCGGAAAACCCAAAAAGATATAGCGTGCAGCGGGACGGGTGCTGTGCAGGACGGTTGCTGTGCGCCAAAAAAAGAAAAAATAATTTGTTATTGTCGGTTTTAAACTTTGTACATTTTGGTTCGCAATTCTTGCACTTTTTCGTCGTCAAGATATTCGTCAAAAGTCATGTAGCGGTCGATAACGCCGTTTGGTGTCAATTCGATGATTCGGTTGCCTACGGTTTGCGAAAATTCGTGGTCGTGTGTGGTAAAAATAACCGAGCCCTTGAAGTTTTTCAACGAGTTGTTGAAGGCCGTAATCGACTCTAAATCGAGGTGGTTTGTGGGTTCGTCAACCATCAAAACATTGGCGCGCTGCATCATCATTCGGGATAGCATGCAACGCACTTTTTCGCCTCCAGAGAGTACGCGGCTTGTTTTGAGCGCTTCTTCGCCCGAGAAAATCATCTTGCCCAAAAAGCCTCTGATGTTTACTTCGTCCCGTTCTTCTTCGGTTTTTACCCACTGACGCAACCAATCTACCAACGAATAATCGTTTTCAAAAAACGAGTGATTGTCCACCGGCAAATAGGCCTGATTTGTGGTCACTCCCCAATCAAATTGTCCAGAATCTGCGGTTTGCAAACCGTTCAAAATGTCATAAAAAGCAGTCGTAGCGCGGGCATCTTTTGAAAAAAGTACAATTTTGTCGCCTTTGGCCATATTCAAATCTACGCCTACAAAAAGTTTTTCGCCATCTATCGAGGCCGAAAGATTTTGAACATTCAAAATTTGATCGCCTGCCTCTCGCTCTTGGTCAAAAATAATCGCCGGATAGCGGCGTGATGACGGCTTGATTTCCGAAATATTTAGCTTGGAGATCATTTTTTTGCGCGAAGTTGCCTGTTTCGATTTGGCTACATTGGCACTAAAGCGGCGGATAAATTCTTCTAATTCTTGCTTCTTTTCTTCGGCCTTTTTATTTTGTTGTGCACGCTGCTTGGCCGCCAATTGGCTCGACTCATACCAAAATGTGTAATTGCCAGAATAATGGTTTATTTTTCCAAAATCTATATCAGAAATATGCGTACAAACGGCGTCCAAAAAGTGTCTATCGTGCGAAACCACAATCACCGTATTTTCATAATTGGCCAAAAAATGCTCCAGCCAAGCGATAGTTTCAAAATCCAAATCGTTTGTAGGCTCATCCATAATCAGCAAATCTGGATTGCCAAAAAGGGCTTGCGCCAAGAGCACCCGCACCTTGAGTTTGCCTTCCAAATCGCCCATCAACATATAGTGGCTGTCCTCTACAATGCCCAAACTTGATAGCAACGACGCGGCATCAGACTCGGCATTCCAACCATTCATTTCCTCAAATTGTACCTGAAGTTCGCCAATTCTATCAGCATTTGCATCGTTATAATCTAAATACAAAGCATCCATTTCGGTCTTTACGGCAAACAAAATTTTGCTGCCCATAAGCACCGTTTCCAGCACCGTATGCGCATCAAACATATTGTGATTTTGGTTCAAAACAGACATTCTTTTACCCGTTTCAAGATGAATATGCCCCGAAGTAGGATCCATATCGCCCGAAATTATTTTCAAAAACGTCGATTTCCCAGCACCATTTGCACCAATTACGCCATAAATATTGCCATGCGAAAAAACCGTATTCACCTCGTCAAACAAGATGCGTTTGCCAAACTGTACCGAAAGATTATTGATTGTTAACATTGTATTTTTTTAAAAAGTGCTGCAAAAATAACACAAATCAGCCGTTCTTAATCAAAAACATCCACAAATATTACATTTTTTATTTGGGCGTGCCCCTGTCGGGTCGGTCTCCGGCTCCCGCTTTTTGGGCTGGCTGAAAAACGCCAGCCCAAAAGAGCTCCGCCTTTGCCCTCACGCAAGCCTCCGAAAGTCGATTTGCCGTATCGAACAAAATCAATTTTCAAAAGATATTTTATGATTTTGAAATATTAATTTCGAAAAGGAATTACAAATTTTACCGATTTTACAGCATCAGCAGCAACCTTTTTTTGGAATGCATAAATCCTAAAGCGCTACAATGCTCATTTTTAACACTAAAAAACAAGCCAAATAGCATAATATCAAGTTCAATTCTGTTTTGTATCGATAAAAAATGCTCTATATCGACAAAATTTAACAAAAGCACATTCCCATATTACTTTTGCCCTGAATTTAACCTACCATTATGAAACCTACATTACTTACAAAGAATTTTTTGTTCACGATTTTATTATCACTTGCTTTTTCTACCACTACTTCAGCACAAGATGACATCCCATCAGAAGAAACACATCCAACCGTTAGAATAGGTTGTCACCTACAAAATAACGTATATCGATCTTTACTTATCGGTTTTATGCAAAACGGTAGCGAATCTTATGATTCTTTGGATGCCTATAATGTTTTTAATTTGTCAAACGATATTTATTTCCTTGCTGGCAACACCGAGTTAATGATTCAAGCGGTTGGCCCGTTTGCTACTTCAACTGGATGTTATCCTATTGGAATAGAATCTACCATAGATGGTGATGTGACATTCAATTTTATGGAAACTACAAATTTACCAACTACTCAAGATGTGTATATTTATGACAACTTATTAAATATATATACCAATATCAAATTGGGCACCTATACGGCATTTGTAGCTGCGGGTACACAAAACACAAGGTTTTCTTTACGATTTTCAAACACATCTTTGTCAACAGGCACTTCAAATGTTGCTACAAAAGAAATTATGATTATCAATTCTAACACAAATCACAGTTTGCAAATCAATAATAATTCTTCAGAAGTATCACTTTTAAGTTTTGCGTTGTATAATACCGCAGGACAAAAAGTTAGCGAAATGAATGCAATCAATAATCAACAATTGTCTATCGACACCAACAATTTTAGCAAAGGGGTTTATGTTGTAAATATTCAAACAACTAACGGTTTTGTAAACAAAAAAATTGTTATTCAGTAACTCTCGATACAAATATTATCAAATAAAATGCCTGCAAAATCTTCATCAATTTTGCAGGCATTTTTTTATACGAAACAATTTTTGCAATAATATATTCTTGATTTTAATCAATATATACTTTAATTAGATTGCGTTTACAATCGCAGCAAAATCTACTGCTTTGAGTGCTGCGCCACCAATAAGTCCGCCATCAACATCGGGTTTTGAAAAAATTTCTTGAGCGTTTTCTGGTTTTACGCTTCCGCCGTAAAGGATAGAAACGGCATCTGCAATATCACTTCCAAAAGCTGTTCTAACGGTTTCTCTAATAAATTCGTGCATCTCCTGCGCTTGCTCTGGACTTGCGGTTTCGCCAGTGCCAATCGCCCAAACAGGCTCGTATGCCAACACAATATTGCTCCAATTTTCGGACTTGATTTGAAACAATCCATCACGAAGTTGGTTTTCTACAACGTTAAAATGTTGGGCTGCTTGCCGATCTTTGAGTTCTTCGCCAAAACAAAATATCACATTCATTTGGTGTTCGAGAGCTTGATCTACTTTGAAGGCAATGATGGCGTCACTTTCAAAAAAAATAGCACGTCTTTCTGAATGGCCCAAAATCACGGTGTTTACACCAACACTCTTGAGCATATCTGCGGATATTTCGCCTGTGAAAGCGCCGTTTTCTGAGGCGTGCATATTTTGTGCGGCTACTTCAATATTGGTATATTCAAGATGATCTACAGCAGATGCTAGATTGACAAATGTGGGTGCAACAATGATTTTTACAGCCTTATCGGTTGGCAATTTGTCGATCAAATCATTTAATAAATCTTCTGTTTCTTCGGCATTTTTGTTCATTTTCCAGTTTCCAGCAACTATTTGTGATCTCATTATTTTAAGGTTTTTAGGGTGTTATTAATTTTTTCAAAATCTGTTTCGATAGCACGATAGGTGATTATTTTGCCCTCTTTGTCGATGATCAAATAACGTGGAATCCAGTCGAGATCTATAGATTTTCCAAACTTTCCTTTCATACCGTCTGAAACCCAATATTGATCACCTTGAAGTTGGTGTTTTGCGATGCCTTCTAACCATTTTGGATAGGTTTTGTCCATCGAAATAAATACATAGTCAACTTCTGGATTGTTGGTTTGAAGTTCTTTAATTTTCGGCATAGCCTTGATGCAGTCGCTACACCACGAGGCCCAAATTTCGATAACTACTGTTTTTCCTTTGTGGAGTTCTAAAATTTTTTGCAAGTTGGTTTGGCTACTGTCTTTGGCGATCAAATTTTCGTTTAGTGCTTCTGGAGCAAAATTGGTTTTTTGTGCCATAGTACAAGAAATTGTGAGTGCAAAAAGGGTGCTTAAAATTAAAATTTTCTTCATTTTTTTTATTTTACGTCAATTAATTCTACATCAAATATCAAATTTGCGTTTGGTGGAATTGCGCCACCTGCGCCTTTGCTGCCATAGGCCAAGTGCGAGGGGATTACAAATCTGGCTTTGTCGCCTACTTGCAAAAGTGCAATTCCTTCGTCCCATCCTTCGATCACGTGACCTTGTCCTAATGGAAATTCGATTGGTTTTTTTCGAGGAATCGAGCTGTCAAAAACTTTTCCGTTGTCTAACTGCCCTGTGTAATGAACTGCAACTGTTTTTCCAATTTCGGCTTTTTTGCCGTTTCCTTTTTGGATAAATTGGTATCTCAATCCGCTTTGTGTTTTTTCAAATCCGGCGGCAAGTTTGTTCATTTCTATTTCTGCTGCTTCTTTTTGTGCGTTTAATTTTTTGTGTCTTGCGCCTTCAAATGTGCGAAAAGCTTCTACGGCATTCCAGTTTATGGCATCTTCGCCAACTCTAATTATTTCTAGTGTTTCTAGGGTGTCTCCTTGTGCTACTTGATCTACAACGTCTTGACCTTCTACTACATATCCAAAAACGGTATGTTTGTTGTCTAGCCAATCTGTGGGTATATGTGTAATAAAAAATTGTGATCCGTTGCTGGCTGGGCCAGAATTAGCCATCGATAATATGCCTGGTTTATTGTGTTTTAGGCTTGGGTGAAACTCGTCTTCAAAGTTATATCCTGGGCCACCGGTTCCGGTGCCGTTAGGACATCCGCCTTGTATCATAAAATCTGGAATGACACGGTGAAATTTGAGCCCGTCATAATATTTGTTTCCTTGTGGTTTTACTTTATTTTCGATATTTCCTTCGGCAAGACCTACAAAGTTGCCTACGGTACCGGGTGTTAAATCGTGTGTTAGTTTGACCAAAATTTGTCCTCTAGTGGTGTTAAATTGTGCGTAAATTCCGTTTTCCATATTGTTTTTTTGTTTGAGGTTACAAATTTACATTTTTTTTTAGATAGTTTTATTTTTTGGTTTAGAAATCGTCTATCGGGGTGTTGCGTGAGGGCAAAGGCGGAGCTCTTTTGGGCTGGCGTTTTTCAGCCAGTCCAAAAAGCGGGAGCCGGAGACCGACCCGAAGGGGCACGCCCAAATAAAAAAAAGCGTTAACTACCTTTGATGGGTTTGTTAACGCTTTTTTTGTTAAAAAGGGGTCTTTATTTTATGGTAAAAGTGGCTCCTAATGAGAAAAAATTGTGGCTGTGGTTGCCGCTGTCTATGCTTGTTAGTCCAAATTGGTTGTAGATATAGCGTGCAAAAACGGGGATACTATAATTTTCTGTGACTTTGATTTCTTTGGCGACATTCAATCCACAGTTTGAGAGGCCAAAACCTGTTTTTCCGTCTTCGTCTATTCCGTAAAAACCGATTTCGTTGATGATTGCTGCGCCTAAAAATGGGCGAAAATCGATGCCTGTTTTTTCTTCAGAATAGGTATATCCGAGTTCGGCATAGGTTGAAAATGCGCGTGACAAATCGCCGTTATCGTTTGTTTTGAAATCGTTTCCAAAAACTATTGTATTCCATTGAAAATCTATTGGTGCGCCCAATTCGTTAAAGTCTAAAAGGACTGATAAATCCATAACGTGTGGTGCATTTTCGTCATATTTAAAATAACTATTTCTAAGGCCTCCGCTTTTTTCGGTGGCATCATAATAATAGTCGCTCAACATTAATTTTAGTGTTGGGTTGATTTGATATGAGGCATACCAATCGAATTCATTGTAAGATTTTTCGTCAGACGAGCCGTTTGTTGTTCCCCAGATGCCAATTGTAAATTGGTCTGAAAAAGCGTATGCGGCATAGGGTTGAAAGGCAACTTTGTCTGCAGTTAGCTTGGTTCCACGCCACATATAGGGATATACGACGTCTATGGCTGCCGTAAATTTGGCTGTTGCTGCTTCTTTTTTGGCTTCTGTTTCTTGTGCAAATGCCAAGGTTGTTGTGAGAGCAATTGCAATAATGGTAAAGATTTTTTTCATTTTTGTTTGTTTTAGGGTTTGTTTGTTAGTTTTTGTAAAAGTATTAGAAATTATTAATATTTGGGTATATTTATTCGATAATTATTGATTTTGCGTTCATAAATTCTTGTATTCCGATAGCGGATAACTCGCGGCCATAACCAGATTTTTTGATACCGCCAAATGGGATTCGTGAGTCTGATCGAACAAGGGAGTTTATAAATATGTTTCCGGCTTCGATTTTTCGTGCTATTTGATAGGCATTCTCGCGATTTTCTGACCAAATGGCTGCTGCAAGTCCGTAGCGGTGGTCGTTTGCTATTGCGATAGCGTGGTTTTGATCATCGGCTCGTGTGATAGTGGCTAATGGGCCAAATGTTTCTTCTTGAAAGGCTATGTTTTGGCTATCTACAAAATCGAGTAGGGTAGGCTGAAAATTACAGTTTTCTCGATGTCCTCCGTGAATTAATTTTGCACCTTGTGTAATGGCAGTTTGAAGTTGATGTTCTAATTTTTGTGCCAAATCTATTCTTGCTAATGGGCCCAAATTTGTGGTTTCGAGTAGTGGATTTCCTTGTTGTAGTGCTTTAATTTTTTGCGAAAAAAGAGCTGCAAATTCATCGGCAATGTTTTTTGTTACAATAAATCTTTTGGCACATATACAGGCTTGACCTGCATTTAGCATTCGTGATTGTGTTGCAATTGTAGTTGCCAAATCGATATTGGCATCGTCCAAAACAATAAATGCATCTGATCCACCGAGTTCTAAAACGGTTTTTTTGATGTGTTTTCCGGCTATTGATGCCACAGAGGAGCCTGCCATTTCGCTTCCTGTAAGAGTTACACCACAAATTAAATCATGGGCAATAACGGTTTCGACTTGATCAATATTGATGGTGATTTGTTGAAAAACGCCTTCGGCAAAACCGGCTTCGAGAAAGGCATTTTCTATTGCTTTGGCACAGCCTACTACGTTTGGGGCGTGTTTTAGCAGTGTTACATTGCCGCTCATAATCACGGGTGCGGCATAGCGCAACACCTGCCAAAACGGATAATTCCAGGGCATAATGGCAAAAACGGCTCCCATTGGATCAAAAACAGTTTGGCTTTTGAATGGTGTTTCGTAGCTTTTGTCTTGCAGCATTTTTGCAGCATTTTGGGCATAAAATTCACAGTTGGCGGCAGATTTTTCGATTTCGGCAATGGCTTCTGGCAATATTTTGCCCATTTCGCTGGTTATCAAATGTGCTAATTCTTGCTTTTTTTGTCGCAAGATGGCTGCTAATCGCATCATTTTTTCGGTGCGATCTTCAAAAGTGCAATTTCGCCAATGCTGGTAGGCTTTTTCTGAAATTTTTATTTTTTGTTGCAACTCGCTATTAGACAGAATTTTATGTTCTGAAATAGTGTCTTTGGTATAGGGGTTTATAGATTCAAAAATCATATAAATTGGTTTTAATGTGATTCTTTCAAAGTTGTTTTTGGGTCTAATGGCCAATACATAAGTACTGAACAATTGCCGCTTCTTGGATCGTCAAGATAATCAAATAGCGGTTCGACCAAAATAAATCCGCATTTGATTTGTGCTGTTACTGTTGGATCCGAAATTTCGCCTTTGATCAATTTGTCGCAATATTGGGCAATGGTCATTTGGTCTTTTACTTTATCAAATCCAATGGGCATTCCGGCAGTCATTTGACCCAAACAACCCAAACTTTTTGCCAGTTCTTGACGGGCGTTGTATATGGCTCTACCAATTCCTTTGCCTTGATAATCAGGATGAACAGACACATCAAGACCATAAATCCATTTGGCTTTTGGATCGTGTGTTCCCAGCCAAAGATGGTCTGAAATTTCTAAAAAAGTATGATGCCCTTTGTGATAATTTTGCCTTAAAGTAGTGCATGAAGCTACTACTTTTTTGCCGTCAAGGACAATAAATTGGCCTTCTGCAAAAATTTCGAGATGTCTTTTGTATTGTGCTTCTGTAATTAATTCTTCGACAGAAAGTGTTGGAAACACTATGGCTTGCAATTCTGCTTGTTGTGCAGCATGCTCGGGCAAAGGGGTTTGTAGAACAAGGTTATTTAGGATTATTTTTTTCATATTAGGACATATTGCCGTAGCTAATTAACTTTAATTCCATATATTCTTTGAGCCCTTCAGAGCCTGATTCATGTCCAATTCCGCTATTTTTCCATCCAGAAAACGGCAATTCTGTGCCTTGCGGTGCCCATTCATTGATGCCAACCATTCCAAATTCGAGATTTTCTGCATAAAAATTGGCGGTTTTTATGTGGTTTGTAAAAATATATGCGGCAAGTCCATATTCGGTTTCGTTTGCCCATTTTAGCACTTCTTCTTTGGTTTCAAACGGAATAACTACCATCACAGGGCCAAAAATTTCTGATTTTATAAATGCGTGATTTTGATATGCTTCAATTAATGCTGGTGTTACAAAAAAGCCTTTTTCAGATTTTTTTCCACCATAATGCAAAATAGCACCTTGTGATATTGCATTATCGATTATTTGCAAAACGTTTTCTTGTTGTTTTTTATTTATAAGTGGACCTAAATAGTCGGTATTTCCTCCGTTATTTCCAGTTTTAATTTTGGCGATATTTGTTTTTACAACATTCATCCATTGTTCAAAAATACTTGAATGAACATAAAACCGTTGTGGAGATACGCAAACTTGCCCACAATTTCGGAGTTTTGCGGTCAAGGCTTGACTTGCAATCAAAGCGATATCGACATCACTTTCTATAATTACGGGTGCGTTTCCACCTAATTCTAAGGATAGTTTGGTAGCAGTTTTTGAAGCACCATCCATCAAAATTTTGCCTACACGGGTGCTACCTGTAAAGCTTATTTTTTTGAGCAGTGGGTTTTCCAGCATTTCCAAACCAGATGTGACGGGTTCTGAATTTATCAAATTAAAAACGCCTTTTGGTATGCCTGCTTCATGCAATGCCAAAGCCAAATTAAAACTTGTAAGTGGCGTAAACTCTGATCCTCGCATAACTACTGTACAGCCCGCTGCCAAAGCTGCTGCAACGGCTCTCGCCGGGTTGTATGCCGGAAAATTCCAAGCCGTGATAACACCCACAACACCAACAGGCTGATATACAACCATAGCCCGTTTGTCTATTCGATTTGTGGGCACTGTACGTCCATAGTTACGTTTTCCTTCCTCGGCAAACCATTCAAATAAATTGGCGGCAACTTGCCATTCTCCACGAGATTCGAGCATTGGTTTGCCAGTTTCTAATGTGGTTTCTGTGGCAAAAATTTCTACATTTTCACGGATATAAATGGCTACTTTTTTCAGAATTTCTGCTCTAAAGTAAGGTGTTGTATTTTTCCATTCCTTGAATGCTGCATCTGCCATATTGATGGCTAATTTGCAATCTGCTCTCTCGCCAAATGGCACTTTATCTATATATTCTTCGGTTGCGGGGTTTTGCAAATTCCAAGTTTTGCCGTCTAATGCCTTAAACCATTCCCCATTAAAATATTGCTTTCTCATGATACCACTTCTTTTATGGCTTGTTCTAAAATATGTAAGCCTTTTTCTAAAATTTCATTTTCTATAAATAATGGACTCAAAATGCGAATGCAATTGCCATAAGTGCCTGATGTGATGATTATTAATCCTTTTTCAAGGCAGAGATTCACAATTTTTTTTGCAGTTTCGCCATCTGGTTTTTGAGTTTCGGGATCGCAAAATTCTATAGCCAACATGGCACCCAACCCACGAATATCGGTAATGTTTTTTGGGTATAACTGTTGTAAATGCTCAAACTTTTCAAACACCTTTTGACCAACAATTGCTGCCGCTGCATTGATATTGTTTTTTTGCATAAAATTGATACTTGCCAGTGAGGCTACACAACTTAATGCACCGCCGGGATATGTACCGCCAATAAGTCCAGGTTGTATAGCGTCCATGATAGCTTGTTTGCCAATCACACAACCAATTGGCATGCCGCCGCCCATTGATTTTGCCCAGGTTGACAAATCTGGAATAACATCATAATGTTCATAGGCTGCCCATTTTGCGGTGCGCCCAAATCCAGATTGCACTTCGTCAAAAATCAACAAAATTTGATGTTCATCGCAAATACTTCTTAATTTTTGAATATAAAGTTTTGAAGCAACGGTAAATCCGCCTTCACCTTGTACCAACTCGATTATGATTGCTGCGGTTTGTGTTGCTGAAACATAGGATGAAAAAAACTTATGCAATTTTTCGATATGAAAATCAGCAAAATCTTGTTCGTTTTGGAACATTTTTCGTTCTTTAGGGCCATAATATGGAAAATCCAACCGATATATTTCGGGTGCAAATGGCCCCGCGCCTTCTTTATATTTTACATTTGAGGTGAGCGACATTGCCATCATCGTTCTGCCGTGAAAGGCTCCGTTATAGCAAATTATCCCTGATTTTTTGGTTACGGCTCTTGCTATTTTTATGGCGTTTTCTACAGATTCTGCGCCAGAAAGGGTAAGCATTACTTTTGTAGCTTCGCCATGTGGCAATATTTCGCAAAGTTTTTCGGTCAAGTCCAAATAAGCTTCATAAACAGATACATTAAAGGACGCATGAATAAATTTGTCGGCTTGTTTTTTGATTGCTTCTACTACTTCGGTTACGCCGTGACCAATATTGTTCACACCAATTCCGCCTGCAAAATCGATGAGTTCGTTATTGTCGGCATCAATGATAATGGCGCCATTGGCAGATTTGATACTAGATGGATTAAAAATTCCGAGTGCATTTGGTACAGATTTTTTGCGTCTTTCGTATAATTTTTCGGTTTCTTTCATTTTATAAAGAGGATTGTTTTGCTAATTCTAAATCGGGTTGCGAAAATTTTATTATTTTCATATACATATTTGTTTTGGTATCATAAACACCATCTAATATATGAATTTTATCAGCCAAAAGCTCGTTTAAATGTTGCATATCTCGGCACATCACGTTGGCTTCAATATCAAAATCGCCTGATATAAGTGCCAAAAAACTAATTTCTGGCAAGGTTTTTAATTCTTCTAATAGCGTATTCAATACGGATTTTGGCCGAACCGAAATCAAAATGCTTGCGTAAGCATTAAAACCAATTTTGTTAGGGTCAATGCGTCCAATTATTTTTATCGTACCATCTTCAATCAAGTTGATATAGCGGTGTCTGATGGTGCTTACCGCAACATTTATTTCTTTTGAAATTTCTGTAAAAGACATTCTGCCATCTCTTTGCAGCAGTTTTAGTATTTTATAATCTAATTCGTCGTCTAATGCACTCATTTTTTTTTCATTTTAATTAGAAAAATAGCATTCGCCATTAATCCAAGTTTGTTCTGTTTTTATTTCAGTTACATTTTTTGTTTCAAAAGGATTTTGATTCAAAACAATAAAATCTGCATATTTTCCTCTGCTAATTGTTCCTTTTTTGTTCAATTGATCGTCTGCAATTGCGCTTCCAACAGTATAGGCTGTCAATGCCTGTTGTAAATTAATTTTTTGATTGTTGCCTATAACAAACCCATCTGCAGCTTGCCGAGAAATAGCGGTTTGTATATTAACCCAAGGGTTTATTTCTTTGACAACTGGCCCGTCTGTAGATAAGGCAAGGTTTATGTTGCTATCCAAAACAGTTTTGCAAGGATAAACATTTTCTAAAAGGTCGTCAGTCAGGGTTGTTCTAAAATTATTTGCCAGTTCATATATAAAAATCGGTTGCATGGCAGCACTAATTTTCATGGTTTGAAAATCTTTAATATTGTTTGCAGACAAAAATCCTACGTGTTCTATTCGATGGTTTAATTTTGGGTTTATTTGATATAATTTTTTATAAACTTCTAATGTCAAATCAACGGCGCGATGTCCGATAGCATGAGTGGCTATCGAGAAACCATTTTGAACGGCTTCTGTTGCGGTTTCCAAAAAATGTTCATATTCTAATCTCAAAACGCCTTTGTAATTGTCTGTGTTTTTGTATGCCTCATTGATCGCCGCTGTTGCAGAGCTCAATCCACCGTCTGCAAAAAATTTGACTGTTTTTATTTGCAAAAAATTTGATTCATAACATTCTGGCAAACCCTGCACAATATCGCTTCCATCCGGAATTCGCAACGGAAAAACGTTCATTCGAACTTTTAGCAAACCCTGCTGATCTAGTTTGATATAAGCGTCAAGCAAATTTTGGTTTGCGGCAGGATCTGTTGCACTTGTGATTCCCATCGAAATCAGGTATTGGTGTGCTTCGAGAATCATGGTTTTGTATTCTTCAAAACTAAATTCTGGAATACAATTCATAATTAAGCCTAAAGCTCTTTCTGTAAAAATACCTTGCAAACTACCGTCTTGATTTTTACGAATTTCGCCACCAAAAGGCACTTCCGTTTGATTGGAAACACCTGCAGTTTCTATAGCTTTTGAGTTTGCAATACCAATGTGGGCGCAGGTTCGGATAATGAAAACCGGTTTATGATTGATAACGGTATCAATATCTTCTTTGTTAGGCAAACGATTTTCTATTAGATTTAATTCATTGATGCCACGGGCCATAATCCACGGAATTGTTGGGTTTTTTTTATCAAAGTCACACAACTTTTCTTGCATTTCTACTATAGATTTTGTGCCCCGAAGATCGAGCATAAAAGTTCTTAAATGCCCAATTTTCCAGACATGAATATGAGCGTCATTAAGCCCGGGTATAATTGTTTTTTGATATAAATTAATTGTTTTTTCAAAAGGCGGAAATTGTTTTTCCAACTCTAAAACTGTCCCAACAGCTTCAATCAAGCCATCGTCATTAATCACCATTGCCTCAGCCAAAGGGTTTTGGCTGTCCATGGTTATAATATTGGCGTTATATAGAAGTTTTAGTGACATTTTATTTATTATTCGGCGTTCATTACTTCTTCGATTGCTTTTTCGATTACGTCCAAGCCTTCGTTCAATTGCGCATCTGTAATGACAATTGGTGGCAAAAACCGAATACAGTTTGTATATAATCCTGCACGAATAAGAATCACTCCGTTTGCGACAGACTTTTTGATTACAGCCATTGCAAAATCCATGTCAGGTTCTTTGGTTTTGCGGTTTTTTACAAACTCAACAACAAGCATTGCGCCCATACCACGCACATCGCCAATGCAGGAAAATTTTTCTTTCATTGCTAATAATCGGCTGGTAATGATATTGCCAACATGAACTGATTTTGCCAAAAATTCGGGTGTATTAATTTGTTTTACGGTTTCCAAAGCAGCTACAACTGCAATTGGAGAGCCAGAATAAGTACCACCAACACCACCCAAATGAGGCGCATCCATAATTTCGGCTTTGCCTGTTGTAGCACTAATTGGCAATCCAGAGCCAATCGATTTTGCCATTGTTACTATATCGGGAATGACACCACTGTGCTCGATGGCCAAAAATTTTCCGGTACGACCGGCACCAGATTGCACTTCGTCTGCAATAAAAACAATGCCATGTTGGTCACAAACTTGTCTAATTTTTTCGAGAAAACGTTTGGGAACGGGTATAAAACCGCCTTCACCCTGAACAGGTTCTATAATGATAGCCGCTACGGACGAGGGGTCAACGTGCGAAATTAGGTTTTGATCAAAGCGTTCTATGCAATAATCAATGTATTCTTCTTCTGTAAAATTATCGGGTTTTCTATAAACGTTTGGCGAATGAAAGCGATATATATCTTGGGCATAACTTCCAAAACCACGTTTGAAAAGGGCGTATTTACTGGTTAAACTCAAGGTTAACAGCGTGCGGCCGTGATAGGCACCTTCAAAACAGATAATCGCGGGTCTTTTAGTATAATAACGTGCAATTTGAACGGCACTTTCTACGGCTTCTGATCCAGAGCACGCCAGCAATGTTTTTTTCGCAAATGTTCCTGGCGTTATGCTATTTAGCATTTCTGCCAAATCAAGATAGGGTTCAAAAGTAGTGACTAATGCACCAGTATGTAAGTATTTTTCGACTTGATTTTTGATGGCATCCACCACTTTTTCAGGACGATGTCCCAGATTTACCATACCAATACCGCCTGCAAAATCTATTAATTGATTGCCATCAACATCCCAAACTAGGGCTCCTTCGGCTTTTTCGACTACAACTTCTGTTGATTTTCCTAAGCCTGCAGGCAATGCTGCGGCTCGACGTGCCAAAATGATAGCGCTTTTTGGTCCGGGTATAGCGGTTACTTTTTTAATTTGAGTTTCCATTTTTGATTAAATTTATGGTTTTTATTTTAAATATAATAATTTTTGTCTATTGGCAGATACATCAAAATGCTGGCATGACCACATTCGTCATCATTTATATAATCATATATAGGTCTTATCCACCTGAATCCTGCTCGCAATTGCGGCTCTATTGTTGGATCGATTATTAGTTTTTTTTCTAATGCCAAACAATATTCTTGTATCGTCATTTTTGATTTGAATTGGCTGTATCCAATGGTCATCCCAGAAATTATTTGACCAATAATATTCAATTTCTCACATACCTCGGCACGTGCTTTATACAATTCTTTTGACAATCCCAAACGCCTAAATTCGGGCAAAACGCCCATATCTATACCATACATCCAATCGCCCCTTGGTTTATTTGTTTTGATAATCCACAAATTATCTGATGCTTCCATAAAACTATGATCGTGCTCTGGAAAATCACATCTGAGGGTGCTAGCCGAACCAATAATTTGACCTTCAAATTCAATTACGAGCTGCCCTTCTGGAAAAGTTTTAATATGGCTTTCAAAATGTTGATGTCCCATTAATTCAGTTGGATGGAGGGTTGGAAAACATTTTTTTTGAACAAATTCCATACCAATTGCATCACTCAAGGTGGCATTTCGAACTAAAAACCTATTGTTTAAAACTTTTTTGTGAATCATTATCAAATATTATAGTACAAATCCTGCAATTAGATACAAAACTGAAGAAACTCCAAAAATCACCAATTGATAAGGAAATTGCGAAATGCCGTGTTTCATCATATCAACTTTACAAGACTGTGCGGTCAAAACTCTATTGTCTGAAAAGAAACAAGCTGCAGCACCCCATACGGTACCAGAAGCGAGCGCCCCTTGTGTAAGCCAAAAATTGGCATGAAAAGTAGTTGACAAGATGGCTACCGTAGGCACCAAAATTGCGTAAATCCCCCAATTTGAACCCGTTGCCCAGCAAATCCAAGCTACCAATGCAAAAACTACAAATGGTAATGTCGAACCATTTAGCCAGCTAATGCCTTGTAAATGTGAGGCAACAAACTCGTTAAAACCAAGTCCGTTTTGAACATCTTTTAGCAAATAGGTCATGCCTAAAACCACCAATACGAAGGTTATGGACTCCATTCCTTTCACAAAATTATTAGATATTTTATTGAATTTTATTACTCCAAAAATCAGATAAAATAAATAGGTAAAGACACAAGCTGTAGCTACACCTCGAAGCGCATCAATACTGCCAAATATGGTTTCCGTTGTTCCATCAATTCCACTCCAATATTCTGAATCATAAAAATATGGAAAAATAGTGCTCCATATTAATATGCCAAGCGGAAGTATAAAATAGATTAATTTTCCTACTTTTGCTGGTTTTTTATTCGGATTTGCAGCCTCAATTTCAACCAATCCAACATTATCTTCGGCTTCTTTAATTCCTTTTGTATCTGGAAAAAATTGAAAAACAACCAAAGCACCTAATATTAATGAAATCCATGCTGAAAAGTTGTACGGAATTGTTCCCAAAAATGCTTGTATAGGGCTTGTAATTACTTTTCCGGCACTGTCCATTACACCACCTTCAATAGCAGTAAGTTGTGAACCATAAAAAATTGTCCAAGTTGAAATTGGAATTATAACTGTAAGCGGAACACAAACTAGACTCAATACCATTGCCAATTTTTCGCGAGAGACACCAAACTTGTCGGTTATCGGACGCATTGTATTTCCAATAGAAAGCGCACTTAAATAATCATCAAGAAAGAAGAAAAAGCTCATAAAATAGGTCATAATCAACGACTGTTTCTTGTTTGTAACATGTTTTTCTGATTGCTTTCCAACGGCGTTTATCCCACCAGAGGCTACCAGAAGCTGTACAAATGCACCATATAATATACATACTAATATAACCCAAATCAAACCTTGGTCGTGTGCATCTCTTGCTATCGAAGAAAACATCCCGTCAAACATATTATTTGGAAAAATCAAATCTTTCCCTTCTGGAAAATATTCTTCAGATCCACCCTTCATAGCCAATAATCCAAAACCTACGGCACAGCCAATTATTAATGGTTCTAATGCTTTTTTGGTCATAATGGCAACACCCAAAACGGTAAATGCTGGCACTAATGCGTGCCAATTTATAAAATAACAAACGATAGCTAGAAGCAATAGCGCGATGCCGATAAAAGTTGAAATTGATTTCATAGTAATATTTTTTTGGTTAATATTTTTGGTTGGTTTATAGACCGTAAATATAAAAATTGTTTTGTAAAAAAATTAATTTTTTTAATTTTTTTTGTAAAAAAAACCATTATTTTTATCGAAACAAAATAATTGTTGGTTAATATTGTTTAATTTGTATATTTGACTTTTAATATAAAACGTACTAATATGGAATTTTTAGAGGTAAAAAACTTTATAAACGGCAGCTTTGTTTCTGGAAGTTCTTCGAGAAAAATTGACATTGTATCGCCAATTAACGGCAAAACACTTACTTTTTTTAATGAATCTACTATCGATGATTTGAATAATATAGTAGAATCAGCCTCAACCGCCCAAAAATCTTGGCAAAAGGTCACTTTGAAAGATCGCGTTCAGGTGTTATATAGGTATAAGCAGCTTTTAGAAAAAAACATTGACTTTCTTACGGATATTATTTGTCTCGAAAACGGTAAAACATTTACTGAAGCCAAAGCCGAAATAGACAAGGCGATCGAGTTGACAGAGTTTGCCTGCTCCTTGCCACAGTTTGTAAATGGCGAGTTTATGGAGGTTAGCAAAGGTGTTTTTTGTACCTCTACCCGAATTCCGATTGGGGTAGTAGCTTCTATTGTGCCATTTAATTTTCCTACAATGGTGCCTCATTGGACTATTGTAAATGCCATTGCACTTGGTAACGCTTTTATTTTGAAACCTTCTGAAATGGTACCTATTATTAGTCAGTTTACGGCCAAATTGTTGCAAGAAGCGGGTTTGCCCGACGGCTTGTTTAGTGTTATTAACGGTACTCAATCTACTGTCGAGCAACTGTGTGATCACCCAGACATAAAAGCAATTACCTTTGTTGGTTCGACCAAAGTTGCCAAGATTGTATATCAGCGCGCGTCTCATAACCTCAAGCAAGTTTTGGCTCTTGGAGGAGCCAAAAACCATATTGTTTTATTGCCTGACGCCCATCCAGACATGGCATCTAATAATATTATAGCCTCTATGAGTGGCTGTGCAGGACAGCGGTGTATGGCAGCTGCAACCCTAATTGCTGTGGGTGATTGTGATGCTATTTTAAATAAATTAAAAGCAGATGCCCAAAAATTGCAATGTGGAACTTCATTGGGTGCTGTTATTTCAAAAACTGCCAAAAACCGAATCGAAAATTATATCTGTGATGCCGAACAACAAGGCGCAACAATTGTTCTGGATGGTCGAAATACCACTGTTTTTGGTCAAGAGAACGGTTTTTTTGTAGGGCCTACAATTATTGATCACGCTACTGCCAACATGAGTGTTGCCAAAGAGGAGATTTTTGGTCCTGTTTTGACCATAATTAGAGTGGCTACAATTGATCAGGCATTGGCTATCGAAAATGCGAATCCTTATGGAAATGCTTGTTCCGTATTCACTCAAAGTGGTGGACTTGCACAATATGTTATCGAAAATGCTTCTGCAGGAATGTGTGGGGTCAATATAGGTGTTCCGGTGCCACGTGAGCCATTTGGTTTTGGTGGCTGGAACGAATCACGGTTTGGATCCGGAGATATTACTGGAAAAAGTGCTATTGGGTTTTTTACAAAAGAAAAGAAAACCACTACCAAATGGAATCCTGAAGCTGGAACAAATTGGATGAGTTAGTTTTTTGTGATGAAACAAAATGATTATTATTATTTAAGAATACAATGATTAACGCTTTTTTTTGCGCTATCAAATCACGCCAGTTGACTATATTTACATTAATATAGTCAGTCTATTGACTGAATTAATGTAAATATAGTCATTAAGATAATGATTGTTTTATTTTTTGAATTATATTTGCACTTTAATTTGAAATAATTTGAAATGATAACTAACTATAAAAGAGCTGTTTTAACTCAATTCCATCGTAAATTGCTACCTAATAAAGTATTGATTTTGTTGGGGGCTCGACGTGTTGGAAAAACAGAGTTGATACAAAAATATCTAGAAAGTATTCCGAAGGAAACATATATGCATCTTAATGGAGAAGATCTAAACGATGCAAACCTGCTAAAAGAGAGAACGGTTGCAAATTACAAACGATTGTTAATGAACATCAATTTGTTGGTAATTGACGAAGCACAGCATATTCCAGAAGTTGGAATGATTTTGAAGCTTATAGTTGATACAATTTTGGGAATAAAAATTATAGCAACTGGATCATCAGTGTTCGATTTGAGTAACAATTTGGGAGAGCCGTTGGTGGGAAGAAAAAATACAATTTATCTTTTTCCGTTATCACAAATGGAATTTTCAACTCAAGAAAATTTTAAGCAAACTGCGGAAAATTTAGAACAAAGATTAATTTTTGGGAGCTATCCTGAGCTTGAACAACATCAAGATTGGGAAGACAAGAAAGATTATATTAGCGAAATAATAAACTCCTATTTGTTGAAAGATATTTTAATTTATGATGGCATCAAACATTCGAATAAAGTGTATGATTTGTTAAGATTAATTGCTTTTCAAGTTGGTCAAGAGGTTTCGCTACAGGAGTTGGCTATACAATTACAATTGTCAAAAAACACGGTTGCAAATTATTTGGATTTGCTTTCAAAGGTGTTTGTTTTGTTTAAAATAGAAGGTTTTAGCAGAAATTTGAGAAAAGAAATTGTAAAAACTTCGCGATGGTATTTTTATGATAACGGTATCAGAAATGGTATTATCAATAATTTTAATAAAATATCAAATAGAAATGATGTTGGCGGTCTTTGGGAAAATTACTTGGCTTCTGAGAGAATTAAGAGGCAGCATTATAAAAAAGTGAAAACAAATAATTATTTTTGGAGAACGTATGATCAACAAGAGTTGGATTGGTTGGAAGAAATAGGTGATGACTTGGCAGGATTTGAGTTTAAATGGAGCCAATTGAAAAAAACCAGAATTCCCACTGCTTTTGCAAAGGCATATCCTGATGCTCGTTTTGAGGTTATTAATAAAAGTAATTATTTGGATTTTATTATGTAATTAGATTTGAAATGACTTTGAATTCGAGAATGAAGCAGTTGTTTTTTAGTTAATTAAACCTATATTTGGATAATTTTTAAGGCTCAAAAAAATAAAACCCGCGAATAGGTTTTTGTAGTATAAATTATAGAGGGACGAAGTTTCTGTTTGAAAGACTTTTGAGAGAAATTCTTTTAGTAATTGTATTGCTTTTGAACTTTGTAAAAGGCTAAAATTTTTAAGGTAATTAATATGTTAATGAATTTATAATCAAATATTTATATAAAATGGAAAAGAGTTATTATGACCCTGCGGATTTAAAAAAATTTGGTAGTATTGCAGAATGGAACGAAGTCTTGGCTACAAAATTTTTTGATTATTATGGAAAGGTTTTTGAGGAAGGAATTCTTACATCACGCGAAAAATCATTGATTGCATTAGCAGTTTCGCACACGGTACAATGTCCGTATTGTATTGATGCTTATACAGTTGATGGTTTAAAGCGGGGTATTTCAAAAGAAGAAATGATGGAGGCGGTTCATGTTGCGGCGGCAATTCGCGGTGGATCATCATTGGTACATAGCGTTCAAATGATGAAAAAATATGACAAACTTTCAATGTAGGTAAAGAAAATTGTTAAATATTTAGGTAAAATTGAATACGTTTTTTGATTGAAATTGTATAAATTTGAATTTTTAAACCTACCATGATTTTAAATACGTTTTCTCCAAATCAAAAGCCTCTTTCTGATACCGAAAGACAATTAAATATCCTTTCGACTGGTATTTTTTCTGCTGGTTTTTTGCCCACTTTTGAAGAAAAATTAAAAATATCAAATCAATTCCCGTTAAGCCCTTCAAAAATTGAGGTTTTGCAAATTAATTTGGGATATATGTGCAATCAAGTTTGTACTCATTGCCACGTTGATGCAGGTCCAAATCGAAAAGAAATAATGTCGCTTGAAACAATGCTGCAAATTTTGGAAGTCATTAAAATTACCAAAATTAATACAATAGACTTGACGGGTGGCGCACCAGAAATGAACACAAATTTTCGGTGGTTTGTTGAAGAGGCTTCAAAGATGGGTGTAAAAGATTTTATTGTTCGTACAAACTTAACAATCATACTAGCGAATAAAAAATACCACGATTTGCCTGAATTTTTTGCCAAACATAGCGTTCATGTAATTTGTTCACTACCTTATTATAAAAGAGAAAAGACCGACAAGCAGCGAGGAGATGGCGTTTTTGACAAGTCGATCAAAGCTTTGCAGCTGCTAAACAAGGTTGGTTATGCCAAAGAAAACAGTAACCTAAAACTTGACTTGGTTTATAATCCCTCAGGAGCATTTTTGCCTTCGGATCAAATGGCATTACAAATAGATTTCAAAAAAGCGCTTAAAAATGATTTCGATATCGTTTTTAATAATCTTTTTGCAATTACTAATTTGCCAATTTCTAGGTTTTTGGATTACCTCCTGAAGTCTGATAATTTTGATGATTATATGACCACCTTGGTAGAAGCTTATAACCCAAGAGCCGTAGAAAATGTGATGTGCAGAAATACAATTTCAGTGGGTTGGGATGGTTTTTTGTATGATTGTGATTTTAATCAAATGTTAGGATTGAAGGTTGCTTCATCAGAAAAACATATTTCACAATTTGATGAACTTGAATTATCTAAACGAAATATTATTATTTCTCAGCATTGTTATGGTTGCACAGCAGGTTCTGGAAGTAGTTGTCAAGGAACAGTAGTTTAGCTTATGAAAAAAAAATTACTTATCATTTTTGTAAAAAACATAATATCAGGCAACGTTAAAACCCGATTAGCCAAAAGCATCGGACATATTGGTGCTTCAGAAATTTATAAAGAATTGGTTTCGATTACGATAAACGTTGCCGCAACTATTGATGTTGATAAGGAAATTTATTTTTCGGAAAATATCGAAGATACTAATTGGAACAATATGACAAAAAAAATTCAATATGGTGTAGATTTGGGCGAGAGAATGAAGAATGCCTTTTCTGATGGATTTGTTTCGGGTTTTGAATCAATAGTTTTGGTAGGGTCTGATTTGCCAGACATATCTAAAAATATTATAAACATGGCTTTTAAAGCGTTAGAAAATGCTGAAATAGTTTTTGGACCGGCTCAAGATGGTGGATATTATCTAATTGGAATGAACAAACAATACAACTCATTATTTGAAAACAAACCCTGGAGCAAATCTAATTTGTTAAAAATAACCTTACAATATTTGATACAAAATAATATAAATTACCACTTGTTAGAAACCTTAAATGACATTGATACTTATGAAGATTTGTTAGCTTCTAATTTTTATAAAAACAATAAAAAAATACAACAAAACATACTATATCTCAATGATTAATTCCATAAAACAAACAACAGATTTTTTACAAAAAAACGGATTCTTAAATCCCAAAATTGGAATTGTACTTGGTACTGGATTAGGTCAGTTGGTAGCACATATCAAAATTGAAAGGCAAATTAACTACAACCAGATTCCAAATTTTCCACTATCAACAGTTGAGTTTCATTCGGGTAAATTAATTTTTGGAACCCTTGAGGGCAAAAAAGTTATCGTTATGCAAGGTCGTTTTCATTTGTATGAAGGATATTCATTGCAAGAAATTACTTTTCCAATTCGGGTATTAAAAGCATTAGGTATTCAAAAATTGTTAATTTCAAATGCTGCTGGAGCCATTAATCTTAATTTCAAAAAAGGAGCATTAATGCTGATAGAAGATCACATAAACCTTCAAGGAAATTCGCCATTGGCTTTCAAAAACGTTTCGGATTTTGGAGAACGATTTACAGATATGAGCGAGCCGTATAATCTAGATTTAAGAAATCAAGCAATACAGATTGCAAACAAACATCACATTTGTTTATACAAAGGGGTATATGTAGCAGTTGTTGGCCCTCAACTTGAAACCAAGGCCGAATATCGAATGTTGAAAATTATTGGTGCCGATGCCGTTGGAATGAGTACCGTACCAGAAATAATTGTTGCAAATCATTTGCAAATACCCACTTTGGCAATATCTGTATTGACAGATGAATGTAATCCAGATGATTTGAAGCCAATCAATATATCAGAAATTATAAGTATAGCACAGAAAGCCGAACCAGAATTAATTGTATTATTCAAAGAATTAGTTAGCAGTTCGAATTATTAAAATATAAATTTTGAAATACCAAAAAGAATGAAATATTTAGACGCAACCCACGATTTATACAAAAAAGCAGCTTTAGAACCAGATATTGGCTTATGCTGCTCTACTACTCCAATCTGGAAATTTCCTGGTTTAGAGATCCCAATGATTATGCAAGAAATGAACTATGGTTGTGGCAGCACTATTTCAGCACAAGATTTAACAAATAATCCAAAAATATTATATGTTGGCGTTGGTGGTGGTATGGAATTATTGCAGTTTGCTTATTTTTCTCGTCAAAAAGGCGGCGTCATAGGCATAGATATTGTTGATGAAATGCTAGAAGCTTCAAAACAAAATTTTAAAATTGCCGAAACACAAAATGATTGGTTCAAAAGCGAGTTTGTTACTCTAAAAAAAGGGAATGCGCTCCAGCTTCCTGTTGAAGATGCGAGTATAGATGTTGCAGCACAAAACTGTCTATTTAATATTTTTAGAACAGAAGAATTAAAAAAAGCGTTACAAGAAATGTATCGCGTCCTAAAACCTGGCGGAAGATTGGTGATGAGTGACCCAACCTGCGAACAAATATTAAATAATACACTCAAAAGTGATGACCATTTGAGAGCACAGTGTCTTAGTGGTTGTATTTCGATTGATTCCTATATCGATGCATTAACCGATGTTGGTTTTGGAACTATCGAAATTAGGGGTCGCAGACCCTATCGAATATTAGATCCTGTACATTATCCAACAGATGAATTAATTTATATTGAAAGTATAGAAGTTTGTGCCATAAAAAATCCTTTACCCGCCGATGGTGCTTGCATTTTTTCAGGAAAAGCAGCTATTTATTATGGGTCACAAGATTTTTTTGATGACAAAAAAGGTCATGTATTGATCAAGAACCAACCGTTATCTGTTTGTGACAAAACTGCTCATGCACTGTCTCTACTAGACAGGAAAGATATTTTTATTAGCCAAAGTACTTATCACTATAATGGTGGTGGATGTTGTTAAAAAATTAATTTAAACCTTAAAACGAAATCATCATGAAAAAAATTATTACAATTATTATTACAGTTATTTTTTCTACACAATTATTGGCACAAGGACCATGGACAAGGGATAAGGGCAAAGCATATCTCCAGCTTGGCTTCACCGGATTATATTATGACAAAGTTCAATATAACGGTTCAGAAAAACAGCTTTCCAATCAAGTAAGCGACTTAACAATCCAACTTTATGGGGAATATGGCATAGGCAAACGATTGGAATTTCAATTGATAATACCATTCAAATCCGTAAGCTATGAAAGCAAAATTGGTGCTCCAACTGAAAATTTAACTGGGGTAAGCAATGTTTCTGTAGGATTAAAATATAAACTTTATGATCAAAAATGGAAATTCAGTACAGGATTACTTTTTTCGGCAAATTCTATTTCAAAAGACAACCAAATTGGATTATCAAGTGGTTTTAATGCTGCTACAGTTTTTCCGTATTTTGTTGTAGGATCCAGCTCAAATAAATGGTTTTATTATGCAAATATTGGTTACGGATATATGAATAATGATTATTCGGATTATATTAAATCTAGTTTTGAAATTGGGTATAATGTGATTACAAACGGACATATTATGCTCGATTTTGAATCTAGAAGTATAGTCTCAAAAGAAGTTGGATTTGAAAATGATGTTTTTCAATGGGCATCTTATTATGACAGGCAAACCTATAATGCAATAGGTATAAAGGGAAACTATGAGTTCAAAAAAGACAAATTGGGAGTCAATCTAGCACTAATTGGTGCTGCTGCAATAGATAATGCCCCATTGGCACCAACTTTTAATTTTGGTATCTATTCAAAATTTTGAATTCAACGTTATACAATCAAAAAAACCAGCCCTTTTAATCTAAAACAATTAATTTAATCACGTTTTATGTAATTATAACTTATTTTTGTAAAAAAAACCATCAACTATGGAATACTATGGTGCCTCAAACGAATACTTATTAGTCTCTAGTTCAAAAGATTCAGAGGATGAGGTAGTTGACAAACACAGCGATGACACACTTTCTATTTATTGGAATAGAGAAAAAAGCACCACTTTGATTATCGATAGTGTTAGCTACACTTTAAACCCATGTCAAATGGTTTTCTTGACAGAGTTTCATAACGTAGTTATTTCAAAAGTTGAAGAAGTTAATATTATTCGATTTAATCGTAATTTTTATTGTATAGACAATCACGATAGCGAGATTGGATGTAAAGGTATTTTGTTTTTTGGTGCTTCACAAGTACCAATCATTAATTTGAATGAAGAAAACACCAAAAAATTTGAATTGCTTTGGGGCGTTTTTTTGTCAGAGTTTGCCAACAAAGACGAAATGCAGATTGAAATGTTGCAAATGCTTTTGAAAAGATTTTTGATTTTGGCAACCCGAATTTTTAAAATTGAAAATAAAATAGTTGCCATCCAAGAAACCAAAATGGATGTCATTAGAAATTTTTGTTTTTTGGTAGAAGTTCATTTTAAGACAATGCACACAGTATCTCAATATGCAGATATGATGCACAAACCTGCAAAATCACTTACAAATTTGTTTGCTAATCACATCAAAAAAACACCCTTGCAAATCATACAAGATAGAATTTTTATAGAAGCCAAACGAATTTTGACACATTCAGAAAAAAGCATTAAAGAAACCGCATTTGAACTTGGTTTTGAAGATATTCAATCATTTAGTCGTTTTTTTAAAAATAAAAACGGAGCTTCACCCAAAGAGTTTAGAGAAAATATAAAGGCACAACCAAAAATGTAATTTTGATAAATATTGAGGTAAAATAGTCAATAACAGAGTTTTAAATAAACATTAAATTTGTGTTTTAATCTAAAATTCTGATATTATGTCTAAAATTATCTTATTATCCCTTATTTTATTTGCATCTATTCAATTTGTTTCAGGACAATGTACCACGACCGCAACAGGGTTTGGCAACAATACAAATACTACAATGTATAACGTTTTGGGCAGTGTTCAAGTTGTATTGAATACCAATAATACGGTTACAATCAACTTGGGAGCAAATTTTTCAACGGCTGCAGGTCCAGACGTGCGTATCTTTTTGGTAGATAGAGGCGCATTAACCAATGCACAACTGAAGATCCCTGCTAATTTTTTGGGTTTGCCAAAATTAGAAATAGGGTTCTCTCCTGCAAACGGGGCAGCAAGTTTGACTAAAAATATTCCGGTAGGAGTTGATATTTCAAGTTTTGACACCGTATATTTCTTTTGTCAAGCATTTAGTCAGTTTTGGGATTATAGCACAATTACTGCATTTACTCCATCAAATTGCAGTGTTTTGAAAACCCAAATTATCGATAATTCAAAATTACAAATTTTTCCTAATCCCGCGTCAAATATGATTAATATTCAATTGCAAGCCAGTGATTTGAATTATAACGTTTCCATTTTCAATACTTTAGGAAGTTTGGTTTTCGAGCTAAAAAATCAAAATCTTCAAGAATATAAAGAATTTGGCATCAATCAGCTAAGCCCGGGCATTTATATGATCAAAATTACAGATCCTGAAAATAAAGTGTATCAAAAACGATTTATCAAAAACTAAACAAACTTGGTTAATGTTGTTTGAAAAAAAGTGCAAACAAAACTGTTAGTTGAAGTTGCACTTTTTTAATTTTGGTGTAATACCAAATGTGAGCATAAAATGATTTTGATCACAAATCTTACAAAACTCAATTGAAGATCTGAACCATTTTAAAAATATTGGCCAATTCCAAAAACAAGTCCTTTGTTAGCATTTTCGGTGATACCGAACCCATAATCCAATCTAAAAACAGCATTAAAAATGCTTTTGTGAATAAAGCGCAATCCAAATCCGGGATATATTCTAACATTTTTTTTTGCTATAAAATCCGAAAAATTTCCACCAGGTTCTCTCCAAGTTCCTGCATCTACAAAAACATTTCCTTGAATTATAAACCAATTTTTTTCAAAAAATGTTTTTCTAAATTCTGAATTGATTACAATTGATCCCGTCCCGCGATCAATTAGATTTCCAACACCTCGAATATTAATGTTATTGTCAACAGCAAATGGCGAAAATGGCGAAAAAGCGTTTGTTGACAATCCAAGTCTAAGCCGGCTAGCCCAGTTTCCATTTTGACCTACTCTCCTGAAATAGGACAAATCGTTCCAACCTATCACAAAATTATTTTGAAATTCATTGGTGTTTTTTACCAACTGAAATTCAACAGCATTTTTAAAACCTTCAATCAAATAAAAATCATATTTTAGATTATCAAACAAATACTTTGACTTCAACATATATTTGAGTGTTTTTAGTTTTAAAGGTACATTTGAACTTGTAGCTCCAGATTGGTATTGATAATTTTCGTTCAAAATCGAGAATCCTATTTTAAATGAATTTCTATAATTAAGACGATAAATAGCTAATATTTCGGCAGCGGTGTTGGTATATTGATATTTGGCAGTTTTGTTTTCAAAAAAAATAGGTTCAAAACTGCTTAACTTTTGAATATTTGCTTCAAAACCAATTTTGGTATTAAAACCAAATGGTGCTACATAATTAAGACCATAAGAATCTACACCATTATATTGATAAAACCCTCCAATCGAATTATTTTTTCCCAAAAAATTGTAATCATATATACCTATTTGAAATGCTGTGGTAGCATCTGTTGTCCACAAGGATATAAAAGGAATGATGCTCAAATCCTCTGAGACCAAAAAAACTACATTATATTTGTCTTTATTTGAATGATTGACTTCAAATGTAACTTTTGAAATTCCGTTGAGCCTAGTTAGTGCTTCAATGTCCTGCTGCAATAGCAAACTATCAAGTGGCATATCAATTTTTGACTGAATAAATGCAGTCATAAATTTTGTATTCATTTTTTTTGTCCCTTTCCACGCTATATTTTCAATCAACTTTGATTGGGCATTTGATGCAAAAGAATAACAAAAAAGCAATAATAACAGCAGCTTATTCATCCTTGTATTTTTATTAAAGTCAAATATCGTAACTTTTTTTGAGAATAAAATCCCGAAGTGTAAAATTGACTACTATTGGGGTGAAATTGAAAATAGAATATCACTATTGCCTACCGATATTTGTTACAATTATTAAATCAAAATTATATGAAAAACAAATTCTTATCACTAATGGCATTTGGAATGCTATTAGTAGCTTGTAGCAAAGATGAAACGGCTGCTACACCACAACTAAAATTGGATCTTATTGGATTAGAAAATTTGGGAGCCAATTTTAAATACGAAGGTTGGATCATTGTCAATGGTGCGCCTATAACCACCGGAAGTTTCACTGTAAACGATGCAGGTGTTTTGTCTAAAACCACTTTTGATGTTGATGCAACTGCATTGGCTAGCGCAACAAAATTTGTTTTGAGTATCGAACCTTCAAATGATACAGATCCATTACCATCAAACACCAAATATTTGGTAGGAGATTTTTCTGGAAGTATGGCAACCATAAATTCGGCTATCATAGGTGATTTTTCTACGGCTGCTGGAAAATACTTGATTGCTTCGCCAACATCAATTGCTATGACAGATCCATTTGCTGGAGTTTGGTTTATGGATGGGGCTGGCCCAAGCAATGGTTTTAATCTACCAACGCTTGAATCTGGTTGGATCTACGAAGGTTGGGTTGTGAGTGGAAATACGGTTTTGAGCACCGGAAAATTTACTAATCCTGCAGCATCAGATTTGGAAGCATTTTATTCTGGTTTACAACCTGCGCCGCCGTTTCCGGGTGAAGATTTTGTGTCAAATGCTCCAGCAGGTATAACCTTTCCGTGGAATTTGGGCGGTGCCAAATTGGTGATTTCTGTAGAGCCAAATCCTGACAATTCTGCATCACCATTTACGCTAAAACCCTTGTCACACACCGTTGCTGCAACCCCAATTGAAGGCGCAACAGTAGCAATGACCAAAAGTTTATCGTCGTTTCCTACAGGTACTGTAACAAGATAATATTAATTTTTAAAAAAATAATGCCAAATCAAAATTCAAAATAGTCAAATAACAAGCCGATTTTTTGACTTGTTTTATGCTTAAAAACACTAATTTTGATTTCTTTAATTATCTGGAAGTTTGATAGCAATCAGACTTCCAGATTTTTACAAAAATAAAGGAATTATCAAACCTAAAATTTTAATTTTAGAAATTGCTCTAACACTCACAAACCTTAAAAACACTATGAAAAAGTTTGCAACAATTGTATTTTTTCTTCTTTCAATTTCTATTCACGCACAAGATTTGAAATCTTTTTTTGACAAAACCGAACAGTTTTTGAAGGAAACAGTTTCTGATGGAAAAGTAGATTATTCAAAAATAAAAAAAGCACCTAAATTATTAAACGACATTTTATCGATTGCCTCAAAAATTGATATTGAAAAAGAAAACATTAATACCCAAAAAGCATTTTGGATAAACACCTACAATTTAGTTTTGATAAAAGCAATTATTGGCAAGTATCCAGTAAACTCGCCTATGGATATAGCGGGATTATTTGATATTGTAACCTTTACTTTAGACAAAAAAAAATACTCGTTGAATGATATTGAAAACAAAGTAATTCGACCAAAATTCAAAGATGCAAGAGTTCATTTTGTTTTGGTATGTGGAGCAAACGGATGTCCGCCAATTTTGAATCAAGCTTATTCTCCAGAAAAAATTGAAGACCAACTCAACAAACAAACCCGAATAGCATTGAATAATTCTAATTTTATTAAAGTAAATAATAAAACTAAAAAAGTCGAATTGTCACAAATTTTCGAATGGTATCGTGAGGATTTTATTACAAAAAAAACCAAAGAAATCGATATGATTAATCAATATAGAGAGGTCAAAATCGACAGTTCATTCAAGATTTTGTATTATCCTTATGACTGGACTTTGAATAAAAAATAAAACCTATCAACATAAAAATAAACCATTTATGAATAAAATATATAATATCTTTTTGTTGCTTTTATGCCATATTAGCTTTTCGCAAACAGATAGCACTGCCGTAGAGCGGTCGAATATTCAAAATTATACACCATCTAAATTATTAGAAAAAGGGAAATTGGATATCAAATGGTTTAACGGGTTATATACCGAAACGCGGTCTGAAAACCAAGGCGTTATTGCAAACAAACCACGAGAAAACTATTTTGAAACTTCGTTAGAAATTTTTACAGGAGTATCAAGCCGCAAAATATTAAATATTGGTTTGATTGTAGCGTATAGATCAAATACATTTGCTGGTCAAAGTGCGCCAAGTGTATTTGGTTTTGACAACGAGATTGGCAAGGCAAGATCTGGGTTTTCGCATTTTGCGCCGTCTATAAAAATTTCACCTTTTAAAAAAATACCTAATTTCTCTATACAAAGTTCCTTTTTCATTCCGGTTTTTGAGAAAGAAAAAGATGAAAATGGCTATTTGGCAAACAAAAGTTATATTTTTCAAAATCGATTTTTTTTCGATCATACTTTTGTTGGCAGCAAGTTTCAATATTTTACAGAGCTGAGCACACGATATTTTTTTGGTCAAAAAGGTAGTGGATACGCCAACAACAGTTTAGAGCTTGCGCCTAGCTTTTTTTTAAGTTATTTTGCCACTAAAAAATCTACTATTTTTGGGTTTTTGCAACACGTTCAATTGATAGATTTGGGTAATAATTTTGAACAAAACTATACCGCTTCTGGAATTGGTGCAAAATATCAATTGACGAATGTTTTAAATATTGAAAGCATTTATAGCAAGTTTCTCCGTGCTAATGATGCTGGTATTGGACAGTCATTTAATTTGGGATTAAGAGCAATTTTTTAACAAATTATTTTCATAAGCGAAAAAAGATGGAACATATAGTGATTATAGGAAATGGAATATCTGGCGTAACTTTGGCAAGACATATTCGAAAATTATCCTCAAAAAAAATTACAATAATATCAGCAGAAAGCGAGCACTTTTTTTCGAGAACGGCTTTGATGTATGTTTTTATGGGTCACATGAAATTTGATCATATTATGCCGTATGAGCCTGATTTTTGGTCAAAAAACGGTATAAATCTGATTCATAAACATGTAGATCAAGTGGATACAATTTCTAAAACCCTTACTTTTTCTGACAATTCTACTCAAATTTTTGATAAGTTAGTGCTCGCAACTGGTTCAAAACCAAATCGTTTTGGCTGGAAAGGACAAGATTTATATGGTGTTTTTAGTTTGTATTCTAAAAATGATTTAGAAAAAATAGAAGAACTTGCAATAGGTTGCAAAAGAGCCATAGTTGTTGGCGGCGGATTAATAGGGATAGAATTAGTAGAAATGCTATTGTCTCGAAACATTCCGGTAACTTTTTTGGTGCGAGAAAAATCATTTTGGGCCAACATTTTGCCAAAAAAAGACAGTGAATTAATCACAAAACATATTCTGGACCACGGTGTAGATATAAGATTAGACACCAATTTGGACGAGATTTTGTCTGACGGTTTTGGAAATGTAAAATCAATTATAACAGATAAAGGCGACGAAATTTCGTGTTGCATGGTTGGATTAACAATAGGTGTTTCGCCAAACATTGATTTTTTAAAACAGTCTAACATCAATATTGGAATTGGCGTAAAAGTAAATCGTTTTTTAGAAACCAACATCAAAGATATCTATGCCATTGGCGACTGTGCAGAACAGCATGAGCCAATTGGAAACAGAAAAAGTATAGAAGCCGTTTGGTACACCGGCAGGATGATGGGCGAGACATTGGCACAAACTATTTGTGGAAAACCAATGCAGTACAATCCGGGACATTGGTTTAATTCGTCCAAATTTATGGATATCGAATACCAAACCTATGGATGGGTGATGGCAAATCCGCCTGAAAATGAAATCCAAATTTATTGGGAGCACAAATCAGCTCAAAAAGCAATCAGAATCTCGTATGACAAATATACCGAAACCTTTTTGGGAATTAATACTTTTGGAATTAGAATGCGGCACACTTTTTTTGAAACTGTTTTGACCGAAAAAAAATCGGTAGATTTTGTAATCAAAAATTTAAAATCTGCTTATTTTGATCCAGAATTTTACAGCTCACATTTTCAAGAAGTTTACAATGAATTATCAACACAAATAATCGCTTTCAAGCAAAATAATTATGAGCCAATTAAATAAAAATATCCCATTTACATCCTATCAAAATAGCCAGCTTTATCTTTCCCAAAAAATAGGTTTAGCCATCGGTTTTATTGGTATTTTTATACTTTTTTTAGCATTTTTAAATGTTTCATTTCCTAACAAATCAATTTGGCTAACCGTATCAATATTTTCAATTTTTATTGGCGTAGTGATTTTCGCAAACCGAACCTATCTACACAAATTAGAAGGAATCAGCAACAATGGCGTATTTCATAAAAGTATTTCAAATAGAGGCATAATTGCGTGGTCCTTGGGCATTGTTCTGACCCTATTTTATATTGCGTTGTATTGGTTTCCAAAGTATCTCGGACTTGGAGAAAACGGCGCAAAAAACTCCGGGATTATTGGCTTTTTTGACCCGTTAAGCTTGGTTCTAAACGGAAAAATTGCCAGTCAATGGTTTGTATATGGGACACTTTATACGATAGCCATTTTAGGTTTGGGATACAAATTTATTTTAAAATATAGACACAATAAATACCAATTGGTTCGTACCATTTCTGTTATGTTTTTTCAACTGGGCTTTGCTTTTTTAATTCCAGAAATACTCGAAAAACTAAATCCCGAGAAAGCTTATTTTGCTAAAGATTTAAAAAATATGTGGCCATTAAACTATTATTTTTTTAATGATTGGCATCTCAAAAACTTGTTAAACGGTGGAAATCTCGGAATGTTTATGCTCTTTTTTGGTGTTGCAATGATTTTTATAATCTCTCCAATATTGACTTATTTTTATGGCAAACGTTGGTATTGCTCTTGGGTTTGTGGTTGTGGTGGATTGGCAGAAACTGCTGGCGATAGTTTTCGGCATTTATCCATTTCAACAAAAAAAGCGTGGAAGTTGGAACGATGGTCTATTCATATTGTATTGGCATTTTCATTTATTATGACTATTGCTGTTGTTTTTACTTTTTTGAATGATAATCCAACATTGAGTTTCATTACCAAAAATCAATTTATATATGGAATCGTTGGTTTTTTAATAATTTTTACGGCTGTTCTTTTTATTTTTAAACGAAAAGATTTAGATACAGATGCTAAGTTTACGATTGGAACTTTAGTAGCAATAATTATAGTTTCCCTTGGAATTAATTTCTTTTCAGGAAATACCAACATTCTTTTTATTGACAGTTATAAATTACGAGAATGGTATGGATTTGCTATTGGTTCAGCATTTTCTGGAGTGATTGGCGTTGGATTTTACCCTATTTTAGGAAACCGAGTTTGGTGTCGTTTTGGGTGTCCGATGGCAGCGATTTTAGGGCTGCAACAACGTTTGTTTTCTAAATTCAGAATAACAACCAATGGTGGTCAATGTATATCTTGTGGCAATTGTACCACGCATTGCGAAATGGGAATTGATGTGCGCAGTTATGCTCAAAAAGGCGAAAATATTGTGCGCTCTTCATGCGTCGGTTGCGGCATTTGTTCAGCAGTTTGCCCAAGAGGTGTTTTAAAATTAGAAAATGCTTCCGAAAAAGGTAGAATCAATTCTGCTGCTATTCTTTTGGGAAATGATGTGAATTTGATGGATTTAATAAATCAGAAATAAAACATAGCTATGAAAAATTTATGTTATTTGTTGATTTTAACTCTGTTTTTTTCTTGTTCTAAAGATATTCAAAATGAGAAATTGGTTTTAAACGAAAACGATAGTCTAGTTTTTATAAGGTTCAATTCTGAGGGTCAATACATATATCCGTTTTATAAACTAACGAATAGTGAAGTTTTTAGAAATGACACCTATTTTACATACATAAATCAATTTGAATATTATTATAATGAAGATCCAGCCAATTTGGTAAATCTGGGTTCGGATAAATTTAATCTTTCCAAAGACTTAATCCATTACTTCCCTAATCAATTACTTTCAACAGAACGAAAAATTGGAAATCCAGGTGCTTTAGACGGAGGTGTTTTATACTTGAAACTCACAAAAAATGGTGTTACAAAAACATGGGAATTAGATAGTGACCCAAATGCTGTACCCGAAGAATTTCGTGTTTTTGTTCAAAAAGTTAATGAGAAAATCAACCAATTGTAGCAGGTTTTATGTTGAAATATTTAACATTTTCAGTATTGCTATCCTTATTCGGACTATCCGACAGCAAAATCTATGTCAAAAATTACCATCAAAACAAAAATCTTAAAGAAGAAGGTTGGATATTAAATGCCAAAAAATCAGATTATTGGTTTTATTATTTCGAAAACGGGAACAAAAAGGAAGAAGGCCATTATAAAAATAATCAAAAAACAGATTGGTGGATTTATTATGACGAAAAACAATTAATAACCGAAAAATGTCAGTTCAAAAACGATAAACGTGACGGCATTTCTGTTATATTTGCTAATGGTAAAATTATAAAAGCAGTACGTTATCTCAATGGGAAAAAGAATAAAACTTGGAAAAACTATGAGGAATTTAGAAGGGATAATGCTTTTTCATATTTAATAAAATGAACATCATAAAAGTAATTATTCCGGCAATTAACGAAGAAAAGGCCATTGCCAATGTGATTGCTGAAATTCCGAACACCGTTGATGAAATAATTGTTATTAATAATAATTCAACCGATTCAACCGAGCTTGTAGCCAAAAATGCAGGCGCAACAGTACTTTCTGAAACTAGAGAAGGGTATGGCTATGCGTGTTTGAAAGGAATGGAATACATTGCCAATTTAGAATTCAAACCTGATATTGTTGTTTTTCTCGATGGCGATTATTCGGATTGTCCAGAAGAATTGACACAATTAATAGAACCAATTTTAAACCAAAATATCGATTTTGTGATTGGAGCAAGAGTTCCAAATTTGAGAGAAACTGGCTCGATGACACCACAACAAGTGTATGGAAACAGGCTAGCTACTTTTTTGATGAAAATTTTTTTTAAATCAAAATTCACCGATTTAGGCCCTTTTCGAGCCATAAAATATGACAAATTAGTGGGGCTTTTTATGCAAGACAAAACCTACGGTTGGACTATCGAAATGCAATTGAAGGTTATAAAACAGAAATTGAGTTATGTCGAAATTCCGGTTCGCTACAAAAATAGGATTGGCGTTTCAAAAGTTTCTGGAACTCTGAAAGGAACAATTTTTGCCGGAGCAAAAATAATAGGTTGGATTGTAAAATATACTTTAAAAAAATAACATGATTTTAGTTTTTGCCTATTTGACACTCCTTTTTTACAGTATTGCTATTATAGTAGTATTTTGCTATAGTTTGGCACAGTTTAACCTGCTTTTAAATTACATTCAAAGCAAAAAAAACATAAAAAAAATAGAGAAATTCAATTTTTTAAACCCCGATGAAATCCCAAAAATAACCATACAATTGCCCATATACAATGAGAAATACGTTGTAGAGCGATTATTAAAAAATATTGTTTTGATGGTATATCCAAAGGATAAACTAGAAATTCAAGTTTTAGATGATAGTACGGATGATAGCATAATTTTGACTAAAAAGCTAATTGATATATACTCCAATCAAGGAATTGACATCAAGCATATCACCAGACAAATTAGAACAGGATACAAAGCAGGGGCCTTGAAAGCAGGTTTGACCATCGCTAAAGGCGAATTTATTGCTATTTTTGATGCAGATTTTTTGCCAAAATCCAATTGGTTATTGCAAATTATTCCTAATTTTAAAAACCCAAAAATTGGTGTCGTTCAAACACGTTGGGGGCATTTGAATAGAAATTATTCGTTGCTCACAAAAATTCAAGCCTTTGCGCTCGATGCACATTTTATGTTAGAACAAACGGGGCGAAATTCAAAGCAACATTGTATAAATTTTAATGGAACAGCTGGAGTATGGCGAAAATCGTGTATATTGGATGCTGGCAATTGGGAGAGTGACACCCTGACAGAGGATTTGGATTTGAGTTATAGAGCCCAACTCAAAGGATGGAAATTTATCTATTTAGAAGATGTAGAAACTCCTGCAGAGTTGCCCGCAATCATTAGTGCTGCACGCTCACAGCAATTTCGATGGAATAAAGGTGGTGCTGAAAATTTTGTAAAGCTGGCCTCAAAAGTGATAACTTCAAACACAATTTCGGTAAAATCAAAGTTGCACGGATTACTGCATTTGCTCAATAGTGCTATGTTTTTATGTGTTTTTGCGATGGCAGTTTTGAGCGTTCCAATGTTGTTTGTCAAAAATCATTTTGGTCATTTGGCCTGGTATTTCGACTCGATGATTTTTTTTATTATCACATCTATAATTTTCTTTGTCTGTTATTGGTTTCCATATAAAAATATTCATGGCAGTAATTTGAAAAATTTTATACAATATATTGGAATGTTTTTTGCCTTTTATGCGATTGCAATGGGATTTTCTTTCCAAAATTCGATTGCTGTGTTAGAAGGATTATTGGGCAAAAAAAGTGCGTTTATACGAACTCCAAAGTTAAATATTGAAACATTAAAAGAAAAATGGGTTGAAAATAGTTATCTCTCAAATAAAATTTCTAAAAACACCATTATAGAAGGACTTTTGATTATTTATTTTCTTTTTGGTATGTATAGCGGAATAAAATTAGGCGATTTTGCCTTGTTTCCTTTTCATTTAATGCTTTTTGTTGGATTTAGTTATGTGTTTTTCCAATCCTTAAATCCAAAATAATTTGAACACTTTTTTTCTCAAATATCAAGTTTATATTGCACTTTTTATCAGTGTGTTTGCTTATTTGATGTTCGGATATTATCTTGATAGAGAACAGTTTTATTTGCTACTTTTCTTATTCACTTTGGCCTTTTTTGGTTCAAAAATTTTATGGAAAAGTAAAATTCATCATAAGACTTTGTTCAAAATTGGTTTGCTCTTTCGGCTATTGTTTTTATTTTCAACACCAGCCTTGTCTCAAGATTTTTATCGTTTTTTGTGGGATGGAAATGCCATTTTGGCATCTATCAACCCCTTTCAATACAAGCCGAACGAGATTATTAGCACGATAGCTACTTTTCCTAATGCAAACTATTTGTATCAAAAAATGGGGAGTTTAAGTGCTGCTCATTTTTCAAATTATCCTCCAATCAATCAATTATTTTTTACGATTGCTGCCCTAATTGGCAAAAAATCAATACTTTTTTCAACAATGATGTTGCGTATCATCATTATTCTTGCAGATGTAGGTATATATTTTTATGGAAAAAAACTACTCCAACATTTTAACCAAAACCCCAAAAATATTTTTCTGTATTTTTTAAACCCGTTGGTGATTTTAGAGCTAAGTGGAAACCTTCATTTTGAGGGCGTAATGTGGTGCTTTTTTGTAATTGGGTTGTGCTTTTTGATCAAAAACAAATTGTTTTTTGCTGCTTTTTTTGTTGCTATTGCTATCGCAACAAAATTACTCCCATTATTGCTTTTGCCTTTGTTTTTTAAATATTTTGGACTAAAAAAAAGTCTATTATTCTATGGTTTAATCCTTGTGCTAAACTTCCTTTTTTTCTTTCCCTTTTCAACTTCAATGCTCCTCACCAATTATGTCGAAACCGTTTCGCTCTGGTTTATCAATTTTGAATTTAATGCCAGTATTTATTATTTGATTCGTCAGGTTGGTTACTCAATAAACGGATATAATATCATTCAAACTGTAGGAAAATTTACGCCAATAATTTCTATCTTGATTATCTTATTTTTCGCTTTTTTTAAAAAAAACGCTTCGCTTGAAAATATTATAATTAATGGATTAATGGTTCTCACGTTATATTTTTTTATAGCCACAACGGTTCATCCTTGGTATATTATTAATTTAGTTTTGATAAGCGTTTTTACAAAATATAAATTTCCAACAATATGGAGTTTTGGGATCATTTTGAGTTATTATCCGTATAGTATTTTACCGTTCAAAGAAAATTATTTTTTTATATTTGCTGAATATGCGTTGGTTTATTTCTATTTTTTCTATGAAATTAGAAAAAATTCGCAGCCAAATTTCTCCGCAATCAAATAAAAAACAGCCTTTTTTGGATGTTGGATAAAAAGAATATAAACCTCAAAAATTGATTGTTTTATTGCAAATGCTTTGAAACCATTTCTATCAATAATGTTTTATTTATAGGTTTTGTGATATAATCAGCAAAGCCTTTTTTGTAGATTTTCTCCTTATCTTCTTCAGATGCGTGGGCTGTTTGCGCAATTATTGGTAGTTTTGGTCGCAATAGAGAAATTTTGTCAAATGATTCATAACCATTCATTACAGGCATTTTCAAATCCATTAATACCATATCTATATCTGGATTTTCCAAAACAATATCAACTGCAATTTTACCGTTTGCAGCTCTAATAAGGTTATAATTTGTAATCTGAAACATCTTTTTGATTAGCAAAAAATTTATGTTGTCGTCTTCTGCAATCAAAATTGTTTTATTGTTGATATGCAAATTCGGTGCTGATGTTTGAACTTGATTTGTCTCGATTTTATTTGATTTGTCGTATTTTAGTGGAATTCTAAAGGTAAAAACTGTTCCTTTGTCTTGATTTGGATGAATCAAAATCCTGCCGTCCATCATCTCGACATACGCTTTTGTTATTGCCAATCCAAGCCCCAAACCACCTTTTTCTATAGTCAAATCACTTTCCACGCGTTTGAATCGATCAAAAATTGTTCTTTGATTTTCTTTACTAATACCAATTCCGGTATCTTTTATGGTAAACTCTATAAAATCTATTTCACCTTCTTCTATAATTTCATATCCAAAAGCAACATATCCGGTTTCTGTAAACTTGATTGCATTATAAACCAAATTGATAATAATCTGTTTCAATTTTACCTCGTCAACTTTGATGTTATAAAACAGTCTGGCATTGCTTTCTATTATATAAAAATCAATTTTTTTTGATTTCGGAATATCAACTTTTATAGTATTATATAGTTCGATCAAACATTTTTCGATATCAATATCAGTATAATTTGGTACAATTTGATTGGTGTCAATTTTTGACATTTCTAATAGATCTTCAATAATCGAGACCAGATTTTTTCCGCTTTTATGAATAATAGACAAATATTCGTGCTTTTCATTTTCGTCCAGATTTGTGGTCAACATCAAATCTGTAAATCCAACAATCGCATTCATTGGTGTTCTAATTTCGTGTGACAAATTTTCAAGAAATGTAGATTTCAACCGTTCACTTTCTTCAGCTTTTATCTTTGCGGTTACTAATTCAAATTTTTGATTGTCTTTAATTTGAAATAAATTTCCAATGTTGCCAAATTCTCCTGGGATATTTTTTAAAATCTTAATACTTTTTTTATGATTTGATTCTAGTGCATTTGTAATCAACTCTAAAGGAAAAAATATTTTTTTATGCAAATAAACTATATACACAACCAAGTTTGTCAATATCATTATTGAGATTATAAACAACCAATTTTCTACAGTTGATTTGGAAATAAACAAATGATTTGCGTGCTTATTGGCTGTCATTATAGGATTTATAACTCGTGTCAACATGGTATTATCGGCAAACATCGCTTGATACATTGAAAACAGCGTGATGAAAAACGGTATATTAGTGATCAATATCACAGAAACGACACTTTGAAACGTTGACAACTTATATTTTTTCATATTCAAACAAATGATTTTATACATATACGAAAATTTATTATTAATGGTTCAATTTAAGTTTTTTTTTCGAACAAGAAAAATATTTAGTAATATTGCTAATTATTTAGGTGAAATTGTAAACAATTATATCTTTATAATGTTTCAAATTTGTTTATAAATTATACAATATGATCGAATTCGATAACCAAACAACAATCAGCGAACTTGTAGCCAAAAATGACGCAGTAATGTTATTTTATTATGCCAAATGGTGTTCGCCTTGCAAAAGTATTACACAAACTCTTTTGAGTCTCAAAAATATTTTTGAAAATAAAATTGAAATTATAGCTATAAACGTTGATGAATTTCCAATTTTAACTTTAGAAAACAATGCAAAATCAGTTCCTACGCTGCAATATTTCAAAAACGGATTGTTATACCTCAAAGAAAGTGGATTTAGAACCAAAGACCAATTAACCAAAAATATGAATGCCCTTTTGATTATAAATAACGACGGGTTTTTAAACTAAATTAATAGGTATGCTTGCCGATTTCCCACCCGTTTAGAGCCAAATATTTCTGACCACTTTCAATGGCGCCCTGCTCCATTTGAGTTCCCATACTATCATTCCATCGATTCAAAAAACCAAACAACGCAATAACGCCCAAAATTTCAACAATCTCGCCATCATTCCAATAAAGGCGCATTCTATCTGCTAATAAATCATCAACTTCATTAGGAATTAAAGAACTTTTGAGCGCAAATTCTAGTGCCACTCGCTCTGCTTCAGAAAAACAAGGGTGTGTTTCAAAGCTCCAAATGTTTTCTATTTTCTCTTTTTGGGCATCATATCGCTCTGCAGCTCTGATGGTATGCGCTTGACAATAATTACAACCCGCAGTATGGCTTGATACAAACCCGATTAATCGTTTTAAGTCACTAGTTACATTGGCTTTGTTATCCATCACGGCTTTGTTTAATGCAATAAATGCGTAAGCAATCTCTGGGCGATGGTACATAGTGATAACACTATTTGGACAAAATCCTAAAGTTTCTTGATAAAAAGCAATCAAATCTTGAAGCTTAGTGTCGTCATTATTTTCTACGGGCGAGACCAATGGTTTTTTCATACGTTGTTCATTCAATGTGGCAAATTCAAGTAGGCTAAACTACTTTTTGCTGTGTTTTATCCTAAAAATATACTTCTTAATTTGAATTTGATAGTGCCTTTTATTTGTTAGCAATTTACAAACATTTGCCTTAATACCAAATTTGAATCCAAAATTATCCAAAAAAATCACGTTTATTTTGCAGTTAGCATAATTTTTTTGATTGTATAGCTTTTTTAGAAAAAAATGTAATTGGCAAATAAAATGAAAAGGCTAAAATTTTATTACAGGAAAATTCCTTGAATTAAAGGGGTTTTCCCCTTTTTATTACAACTTAAATTGGCCCAAGTTTGTAATTCTTTATTTGTGTTAAGTTGTTTGCAAACTATGAAAGCTATAAAATTCAGATCAGTTGGTAATGTGGTTCATTTTTTGAACGAAATTTTAGCAAATTTGGGCTACAAAGTGCTCGTTTCCAATAATTTTGGTTTTGATACAGATGTTTCAATCCGAGATTTTCAAGAGAAGAATAAATTAGTAGTAGATGGTATTGTTGGTTTAAAAACTTGGTCTGTTTTAATTGAAAAAAACACCGATTTTTTGAGCCATAATCACAAATTTTTGTCAGAACAGGATTTGATGGTTTTTGCAATAAACTATAATTTAGAGTTGGCTACAATCAAGGCTGTAAATGAAATTGAGAGTTCTGGAAAAGGTTTTTTGAATAGTGGAAAACCCAAAATATTGTTTGAGGGTCACATTTTTTGGAAAGAACTGGTTTCGAGAGGATTTGATCCAAGACAGTTTTTGAATAGTAATACTCAAGATGTGTTGTATGAACGCTGGACCAAAAAGTTTTATTTGGGAGGAGATGCAGAGTATTTGAGATTAGAAAAAGCCATTCAAATCAATCCGAATATAGGTTTTAGAGAAGCAGCTAACGCAGCAACTTCTTGGGGATCGTTTCAAATAATGGGTTTTCACGCCAAAAATTTGGGCTACAAAAGCGTTAATGATTTTGTAGAAAAAATGAATCTTTCAGAAAAGGAGCATTTGGAGGCTTTTGGTCGCTTTTTGAAAGTCAAAAAATTAATTCCATTTCTAAAAGATAAAAATTGGTCAGAATTTGCACTACATTATAATGGCAGTGGCTTTAAAGCCAATAAGTATGACGAAAAGCTAGCGTTGGCTTACAAAAAATATCTTTAGTATAAAATTGTTTTGGTTGAAAATTGTTTAGTTTGTTTTTTATTAAAAGCCCCATATTTATTTATGGGGTTTTTATGTTTTTTTCAATTAGATTTTGTAATTTTGTCTGTTTTTGTTATGAATTTGATAATTGACACAGTTTTTTGACTTTGTTTGTTGAATTTTTAGCAAAATCATATAAAATGAGATTTGTATGAAAACAATATTTTTTTTGTTTGGTTTTATTTTTCTATCAAATTTTGGATTTAGCCAACTTGTTATCAATGAGTTAGACTGTGATAATGCTGGTGCCGACAATAAAGAGTTTGTCGAATTGAAATCAAACGTACCCTTTTTTGCGTTAGATGGCTATGTTTTAGTATTTTTTAATGGCGCAAGCACAGGTGGTCAGAAAAGCTATATGGTTTTTGATTTGGACAATGCTACAACTGATATAAATGGACTTTTCACTATCGGGAATAACGCAGTTTCACCATTGCCCAATAATTTTATGAATGATAGTGTCATTCAAAATGGCCCAGACGGATTAGGGTTGTATCTAGGAAATGCTTCCAATTTTCCAACGAATACAGTGGCTACTACTACAAATTTGATAGATGCAGTGGTCTATGATACTGGATCGGCTGCGGCAACTGGTCTGTTGTCAGCACTTGGACTGACACAGCAATGGGACGAAAATTTGAACAATAATAGTATTAACGAATCAATTCAAAGAAAAAATGATGGCACTTTTGAAACAAAATTGCCTACTCCAGGTGCTCATAATGATGGTTCTGGTATCGTTTTGAACGGGGTTTCAGCAACAGTTTTTCCTTCAGGAAATTTGACAGAAGGCAATAGTTTTAATATTATTTTTCAAACACAAACGCCTGTTTTATCAGATTTGAGTTTCACTTTTTCGCTCACAAATGGAAGTTTTGATAGCTTGGATTATAGTTCAGATTTATCGGTTTTGATTCCTGCCGGAGCATCTAATTCTACAAAGACGATTTTGTTAAATGATGATACCATAAATGAGGGTGATGAAAATATGATTGTTTCAATGAGTGCTATTCCAGCTGCTTATACAAAATTAAATGATAATATTGTTGTTCGAATAATTGATAATGACTTTTTATCTCAAACTTGGGGTTCACCAATCAATCCTACTTTCGGATTGGTATCTAGCACAAAACCTTTGGGTTATTATGACTCGTTGGAAGGCAAATCTGGTACCGATTTAAAACAAGCCATTCAAGATATTATTGCCAATCCGGTGTTTGTTCGAAAGCATACTTATGGAGATGCTTATGACATTTTGAAAGAGGCCGATCAAAATCCTGCCAATAGTAGCCAGGTTTGGCTGATGTATGTAGAGCAGGGTAGGTCAAAATTAGACATCCAAATTGGATCAAGTGGAACAGGATTTTGGAATAGAGAGCATATATATCCGCAATCTCGTGGCGGATTTACAAATGCAACTTCCACTAATGCTTATGGGATCAACAATTGGACTAGCACAGATGCTAATGATATTGCTTGTGGTCACTCTGACGCCCATCATATCAGGGCAGAGGATAGCCCAGAAAACAGCTCACGCAACAATCGAAATTATGGTGTCGATTATAATGGCCCTCAAAATTCGCAAGGAAGTTGGCATGGTGATGTAGCTCGTTCGCTTTTCTATATGGCAACAAGATATAATGGATTGGGTGTTGTAAACGGAAATCCATCAGAAACACCCGTGGGTAGTATTGGAGATTTGACCACTTTGTTGCAATGGAATACTGCTGACCCGGCGGATGATTTTGAAATGAATCGCAATAACATTATCTATAATTGGCAAAAAAATAGAAATCCATTTATTGATTTTCCAAATTTGGCGGATTATATTTGGGGTGTAAATGCTGGTCAAACGTGGTTTTCTAATCTTGATGTCAATGATGTCAGTATTTCAAAAATATTAATTTTTCCAAATCCTGCGATTGATCAAATTTCTATTTCGGGAGTTGAAAATTTTGCGAAAATTGAAATTACAAATCTATTTGGACAAAGATTATTTGCATCAAACTTTAAGGGTTTTACTACTTTTAAAACCTATTTGGCAAGTGGAATATATTTTGTGATTGTAGAATCTACAACCGAGAAAGTAGTTCAGAAATTGATTATAAAATAGTTTATAGCAAAGAGCCGTCTATTTGACGGCTTTTTTTAATCGCGCTTTGCTTTTTTGTCGCGTTTTTCTTCTTTTTTTTCTTTAGCCGTTTTTAACGGTTCTTTTTTTACATTTTTTTTTGCATCTTGACTTTTAGCCATAGTAGTATTTTTAGAATTAGTGTTTTAATTACTTACCTTTAAGAACTTTACTGTAGAAGCTTTTTTTTAATCTATTTGAAGCTCTATTTTTGGTTATAAATATCGGTAGTAAATATAATTTTTTTTTCTAAACAAAACAAATTTGTATTATTTTTGATGGTGTTTTATTTTTGAAATTTTAAGTTAGATTATTACAGAAGCTACATCAAAGGAATAGTGTTGTATTTGTAATCTGATTTAATCTGGTTTTTCCTGAAAAAATATTTTTTTTAAACTACCTATTTTGCGATTTTTTTTAGGCGAAAAATTACTATATTGCAATATGAATTGGGATTTTTTTATCAAAGATTTTCAAACGTATCTACAAATTGAGCGTGGCTTGTCTGTCAATACTATACAAAATTATAGTTTTGATATAGGGAGATTGTGTTTGTTTTTGGAGGAAAATAACATCAAAACATCACCACAAACAATTGACGAAATCATGTTGCAAGATTTTGTGTACAGCCTTTACTCCCAGGTAAATGCTAGGTCACAATCCAGAATTATTTCTGGGTTGAAGTGTTTTTTTGGTTATTTGATTTTTGAAAATTATAGGTCTTCAAATCCGCTTTCATTGATAGAATCGCCCAAAACAGGGCGCAAATTGCCTGATACATTGAGCGTGAGCGAAATCGACAAAATGATTGCTGCGATTGATCTTTCTACCTTGGAAGGCGAACGGAATAGGGCTATTATAGAAACAATTTATGGTTGTGGTTTGCGTGTTTCGGAGTTGGTGGATCTCAAAATTTCTGATTTGTTTTTTGAAGAGGGCTTTGTCAAGATTTTGGGCAAAGGTAATAAGGAGCGTTTTGTGCCGATTGGTGCATGTACTCAAAATTTTATTTTGCGGTATAAATCACATATTCGCTCTGTTGTACAGATTCAAAAGGGGCATGAGGATACTTTATTTTTGAACAGACGAGGCAAAAAACTTACTCGTGCCATGATTTTTACGATTATAAAGAATTTGGCAGTTGCTTGTGATTTACACAAAAATATCAGTCCACATACTTTGCGACATTCGTTTGCTACGCATTTGTTAGAAAACGGTGCTGATTTGCGAGCTATTCAATTGATGTTGGGTCACGAGTCTATTACAACTACCGAAATTTATGTGCATTTAGACAGAAGACATTTGACGAAAGTGATGCTAGATTTTCATCCGAGGAATTAGGTTTTTGCTTTTTCGATACATTTTTTATAAATTCTAATAGTCTAATTTCGCCCCGATGCAGCGGCATCCTTTTGGTTTTTTCGTTTTTCAGAAAAAACCAAAAGATATAGCGTGCAGCGGGACGGGTGGTGTGTTAGTGGGGGAGGTGTGCGCCAAAAAAAAGAGAAAATTTATTGATATACTTTGATATAATCTACAATAAATTTTTGTGGTAATGCTTTTTGGTCTATTTCTGGCCCGCCAAAATTTCCGCCAATTGCAAGGTTTACAATGATATAAAATGGCTTGTTGAAAGGCCAAGTATCGTCTGTTTTTTGGTCTGGTTTGTAGGTGTAAACGATTTTTTCATCGACCAAAAAATCAATTTTTTCTGTTGTCCAATCGATCGTATAAAGGTGAAATCCTTTTTCGATATTAGGAAAACTTGTTTTTTTTGTGTTTATGGTATTACCAAAACTTGATTGGGAGTGAATGGTTGTGAAGATTTCGTGAGGTGCCTTTCCTACATATTCGAGAATGTCGATTTCGCCACATTTTGGCCATTTTATTTGGTCTATATTGGCACCGAGCATCCAAAAGGCGGGCCAAAGTCCGGTTCCGATTGGTAGTTTTGCTCTGGCTTCGATGCGCCCATAAAGAAATTCTTTTTTGGTTTTGGTGGTTATTTTTGTTGAGGTATATGTTTGTGCTTCTTTGCGGGCTTCGATAATGAGTTTTCCGTTTTTGATTTGGTGGTTTTTGGTGGTGTATATTTGATTTTCGTTGTTTCCCCAGCCACAAAGGTTTGGACAGCCGTCGCCTGTTTCAAAATTCCAATGGTTTTGGTTTAATGAATTTCCGTTAAAATTTTCCTGCCAAACGAGTTTTCTTTTCGTTTTTTGGGCGTTTGCTATTAATGTAAATAGCAGCAAAATAAGAAGTATTTTTTTCATATTACTAGTCTTTATATTCAAATTTGGCTTCGAGTGTTTGTGCAGAGTTGGTGCCTACATATACGTTGAAATCTCCACTTTCTGGTTCCCATTTTTTGTTTACGGTAAAAAACGATATTGTTTTTGGGTCGATCACAAAGGTTACTTTTTGAGTTTGATTTGGTGCTAACGTTATCATTTCGAATCCTTTGAGTTCTTTTACAGGTCGAGTTGTCGAGCCTACTATATCTTGAATATATAGTTGCACTACTTCTTTTCCTGTTGTTTTGGAGGTGTTTGTTACATCGATACTTACAGTTATATTTCCGTTTTTGTCAAAACTTGTTGCGCTTAATTTTAAATTTGAGTATTCAAATTTTGCATAGCTCAAACCAAATCCAAAGGGATATTGTGGATCATTTTTTTGATCAGAGTAGTGTGACCAAAATACGCTTTCGGGATCGTTTGTAGAGGGTCTTCCTGTGTTTTTGTAGTTGTAGTATATTGGTACTTGACCTACATTTCGAGGAAATGTCATTGGAAGTTTTCCACTTGGATTGTAGTCGCCATATAGCACCTGTGCAATTGCATTTCCGCTTTGTGTGCCCAAATGCCATGCTTCTACTATTGCTGGAATGTGGTCTGCTGCCCACGGAATTGCTAGTGGTCGTCCGTTGTTTAGCACTAAAACGATTTTCGGATTAACGGCATATATGGCTTCTAATAATTCTTGTTGAACTCCTGGCAAACCTAATTCTGTACGGCTTCGTCCTTCTCCGGTTTGCAATCCGTGTTCTCCCAAAACCATAATGACGACATCAGCTTGTTTGGCTACTTCGATTGCTTTTTGAAAGTCGCTTTTGTTGGTTGTATTTATTTTTGTTTCTGACCCAAAAATGGTTTTTCCGTCTGTTACATCAGCTCCATTTGCCCAGGTGATTTGGTTATTTTTATAATTTTGAAGTCCTTCTTGTACAGATATTGCGGTATTATCGTCTGCACCTATACGCCAACTGCCTAATGGACTGGTTTTGTCTGTGGCTAATGCTCCTATAAGTGCTATTTTGAGTCCAGATTTTGAGAGCGGCAATAGATTATTTTCGTTTTTAAGCAAAACGATTGATTTTTTTGCAATATCCAAGACCGTTTCTTGTATTTTGGCATTTCCAATAGTTGTCTTTTCTCGTTCTTCGTTGCAGTATTTGTATGGGTTTTCAAACAAGCCAAGTTCAAACTTAACTTTTAAAATTCGTTTTACGGCATCGTCAACGAGTGATTCTTGTACTTTTCCTTCTTTGACTAGGTTTTCTAAATGTTCGATATAGGCATTTGATTCCATATCCATATCAGAGCCTGCATTGAGCGCTATTTCTGCGGCTTGTTTGTTATTTTTGGCAAATCCGTGGTTTACCATTTCTCCAATTGAACCCCAATCTGAGACTACAAAACCATTAAAACCCCATTCTTTTTTGAGTATTTGTCTTTGCAAATAGCTATTTCCGGTTGCGGGTATTCCATTTAATTCGTTAAACGAGTTCATAAAGGTGCGAACACCTGCATCAACTGCGGCTTTAAACGGTGGAAAAATGGTGTTTTGCAGTTCAGTTTCGCTTACATCAACAGTGTTGTAATCTCGGCCAGCTTCTGCAAAAGCATATCCTGCAAAGTGTTTTGCACATGCCAAAATATTTTGATTTGATGTCAAATCTCCTTGAAAACCTTGTATTCGGGCTACAGCAATTTTGCTTCCCAGAAATGGATCTTCGCCTGCACCTTCCATAACTCGGCCCCATCTTGCATCACGGGATATATCAATCATTGGTGCAAAGGTCCAATTGATTCCTACGGATGACGCTTCTATTGCTGCCATTTCGGCCGATTTTTGTATTGCATCCAAATCCCAACTTGCAGCTTCGGCTAACGGGATTGGACTTATAGTTTTGTAGCCGTGAATTACATCAAATCCAAACAGCAACGGAATATGCAATCTTGTTTCTTCGACTGCCATTTTTTGAAGCGCTACAACTTCTTTGACGCCTTTTACATTTAACATCGAACCTACTAATCCGTTTTTTAAATCTTTATATTTTTTGGCTGCCTGACCTTCTTTTGGTGCGGGCCCCGTAATATCATAAAAACCATTGTATTGATTCAGTTGCCCTACTTTTTCTGTAAGGGTCATCAATTTTATTATAGAATCAACTTTAATGTCGATGCTATTTTTATTAAAATTGCCAGTTGTTGGTGTGTTTTGAACAACGTTACAACCCCAAAGCAAGGTGAAACTTGCAACTAACACAATGATTTTTTTGATATTTTTCATAAAAATGGTTTAAAACGACTGATTTTATTGATACACTCTCACATAATCTACTTCCATAGAAGATTGTGAAAAGGCTGGGTCAACAGAGCCGGCAAAAGTTCCGCCCATTGCAACATTTAAAATCAGGAAAAAGTCGTTATTGAAAGGGACATTGGCATTGTTGATAAAGGTGTGAAACAAGACATTATCTACAAAAAATTTGATAGAATTTGGTGTCCACAATACTTTATAAACTTTAAATCCTGTCGAAACACCTGGGAAAGTGGCATTATTGGTTACGGCAGCACCAGCAGAATTTCCGGGATAGTGTAACGATCCATAAATTACATCTTGGTTATTACCTTTGTGTTCCATTATGTCAATTTCGCCACAAAAGGGCCATGCTACGCTAGAAATGTTGGATCCAAGCATCCAAATTGCTGGCCAAGTTCCACCGCCAACAGGCAATTTTGCTCGAACTTCTACTTTTCCATATTTGAATTTGAATTTATCTTGTGTTTTTAGTCGTGCCGAAGTATAATTTGAACCGTTCAAATTTTGTGCTTTTGCGGTTATTTTTAAATTTCCATTTTGAACAATTACGTTGTTTGAAGTGTTGGTGTAGTTTTGTAATTCACCATTTCCCCATCCACCAGCACCTAAATCATAACCCCATTTTGAGGCATCTGGTGCGCCATCTGTATTAAATTCGTCAGACCATATCAAGTTGGGATAATCTACAACTGGGTCTTGAACTGGCGGAATTGTGGTAAAAGTTTGATACCATGCCAATGCGCTATTGTTTCCTTGTAAAACCCTAACAACAAGTCTATTATCTGTAACTTTTAGGATTTCGTAGGTGCTATTACCTACATAATAACCCATAAATCCATTGTCTGAAAAATTCATCAAAGTTCCACGAGTTTGAGTTTTATTTTCTGGATTTAATGTAATTACTGATTCTGAAGGCGCAAAAGTTACTGTTTTTTGACCAGTTGTAGAGTAGGCATAGCAAAAATCGTATCCTGCTGATCCACCGCCTACACTTTGAAAAGCGGCGTTAAAAAAAGTTTTTCCATTATTGTTCAAATCATATTTGAGCGCGCTTCCGTCTTTTGTAAAAGTTAGAACATTGTCATACAAACAGCTACTTTCTGCCGAGGCACCTTTTTCCCAAGGTTGGGCTAAATAATAGTAGCCATAATAATTTTGTTCGATATTTGTTGAGTTTGGACCAACACCAAGATGTCCTAATTCTGAGGCGGCACAATACCATTTTTTAGAGCTTCCGCCCGTTAAAAAGGTAACAGCTTCATCGTCTGTAAAATTACTAAAAACTTCAACTTCTATTGTTTTTGTAGTTGAAACGCCTCCACGTCCGGAGGCAACCACGATGATACTGTGTTTGTTGACTCCGTTCTTTGAAAAACGATAATTTAAAACTCCCGAAGGCGAATTTTCTGTTTCGTCTGTAAAACTGTATTTGTACGAAATAGCATTTGAGGCTGTAGCCACAAAATTCACTTTGCCCGAACCATCTCCAAACGGAGTTGCCGCTGTTTTTCCTACAATTTCTGCCGTAATTTGAAGGTTTGTTGGATTGATAACTTCTCCAAAAACAGCTTCTTCAGTTTGGCAATTTACCAAAAGAAGCAGCACAAACGCTGAAATAATGTTATATAAAAAGCTCTTTTTCATAATAATTTGTATTTTATTGAATATAAATTTCATCTTAATTTGATTGTTTGATATCGTCTAAATAGTAAGTAGCACCTGTGCCTGCAACACCAAAATCACAAAAAAACACGACTCTTTGGTAGGATTTAGTCATATTGACACTGCTAAAATCAAAGGTTAGCTCTTGCCAATCGTTGGCTACAGAATTGGTAGCGTCTTTTTCGACAAAAACGGTATTGTCTGAAATATTTTCTATTTTCATTCGTACGACCATTCCGGCTTTTGGTGACCAAACTTTCATTTTGATTTTTTTCATTATCGAAAAATCAATTGGACTTGTTAAATCTGTGAATGATCCTGCCCAAACCTGCGACGCATTTCCTTTGGTAAGTGAGGCTACTTTTGCGGAAGTATTGATTCCTGAGATTTTTGAATTATCAGCAACAACGGTATTTGCACCACCAAAACTTACAAAGTTGTATGGCAAAGTTGCAGATTCAAAGTCAAGTGGCATTTTGATAATTACTGGTATTGTAGCAGTAATTGTTTTAAGATACTCTTTTTTGGCTGCCCCACCTGTTACGGCATATACCCGAACTTGATAGGTGCCTGGATTTGTATAAATATGAGAAATGGTTTCTCCTTCTACAAATTTTTCAGGAGTTTCTGTTGGGTTTTCTCCATAAAATACTTCAAAACCACTCTCAAAATCTGCGGTTGCTTTTACCGTAATTCCTAGACTGTTTATAGCAATCGGGGCGATATCTACTACCAAATTACTAGGTTCAAAAAAAGCTAGTGACAGCGGAAGAGTCGATTCGGCGGTTTTTCCATTAAGTGTTGTGCCAACAATTTTTACATTGAATGTGCCTTCTAAAAAGGTGTGCAAAATTGCGCTTCCTGGATTTACTATTCCTGGTTCTACAGTGCCATCGCCATAAAATATCTGAAATTGAGTAATTCCGTCTCCTGATGGTGTGATTAATACTTTTCCAGAATTGTCTGGTTTTATTGCCATTGTAGCGGCAATTGCCGATGGGGCAGGAATATTGTCTAAAACCAGTTCTGGCTTATCTTTGCTACAATTTGAAAAAAGTGTTGCTCCTAAAAGCAACATCAATAATGTTATTTTTTTCATAGTTTAATATTTTAGTATCCTGTATTTTGTTGCCAATTTCCGTTTGCAAATTGAATTTCTTCATACGGAATTGGAAAGATTTCATTTTTGTTGCTAGTAAATCCTTTGATGGTTTGCTGCGCTTTTGCGGTTCTTACCAAATCAAAAAATCTATGTCCTTCGCCCATCAATTCTACGCGTCGTTCTGCCCATATAAAATCCGTTAATGTTGCATTAGAAGCTGATATATCGTGGTTCATATCGCCAAAGGCTCTTCTGCGCACTTGGTTCAAATAGGTTCGTGCCTTTTCATCATTGCCACTTCGGTTATAAGCTTCTGCTGCCATCAACAAAACATCTGCATAACGAATTGATCTATAATTGTTTGGATTTGTCAAATTTTGATCTCCTATATTGGTATCCCCTTTTCTGGCCAAATATTTACGGTTAAAAAAACCGGTGTGTTTGAAGCCTGTTCCATATTTGGCATTGTTTGCCAAAGCCCAAGCAGCGATGTCTAGAACGGCAACGTTCTTGCGTGAGTCTCCAACTTCAAAGGCATCAAATGCTTCTTGTGTTGGTACATTAAAACTATAACCACCGTCAAATAATGGGCCATTATAATTTCTGATCCCATTAAAACCTACCGCTACATTTCCTTCAGAGCACTGCAGGCAACCAAAGTCTGCACCTTGTGCATCGGTATATTGGATTTCAAATACAGATTCTGATCCATTTTCTCCAGAATTTTCAAAAATCGAGTTATAATCACTTACTAAAGAATAGCTGTTTGATGCAATTAATTGTTCTAAAACTGCAGAAGATTCTGCAAATTTGTTTTGATACAAATATGCTTTTCCTAAAAGGGCTTGGGCTGCGCCCTTTGTAACACGACCTGTTTGTGCATTTGTAGGACTCAAATTTGCGATGGCAAAAATCAAATCTGCTTCGATTGTAGCATAGACATCACCAACCGATGATCTTGGAATTGTTTTTTCGTCATCTAATTTGAATCTATTGTCACCATTTAATGGAATTGCTCCAAAAAACTTAACCAATTCAAAATGATAATAGGCACGCAAATAACGGGTTTCGGCAATTAATTGATTTTTATTTTCAAAATCTATATTATCTTTATTTTCCATCACATAATTGCAACGTTGTACTCCTACAAACATCCAATTCCATAAATCTTTTAGATTTGAATTTACTGAAGTATGGGTCATTTCATCTATCTGCTGAATGCCAATGACATCATTTGCACTTTCGCCACCTGATAAGGTGTTGTCAGAGGCAATTTCGCCTAACATCACATTGATATAAGTGGGATGTAACATATCGTAAGCAGCAATAACTGCTTTATTGTAATCGGATTCTGTTTTAAAATAGTTCTCAGCATCCAAAGAATATGGAGGCTCTGCATTGATAAATTCTTCTGAACATGAAATGCTTAGGTTTGCCAATACAGAAAACAGCAGAACCGGCATTATATAATATTTTTTCATTTTTATAATTTTTAAAAATTAACATTTATACCAAAAGAATAAATTTTTGGGGCTGGATAAAACCCATAATCTATACCACCAGAAATTGGATCACCTGAATTTGAAGTAGGGTCAAAACCCTTGTATTTGCTAAAAGTGTGTAAATTATTTACAGACGCATAAAGTCTGATTTTTGAAATACCAGCTTTAGACGTTACATTATTCGGAATCGAATACCCTAATTGCAAATTTTGAATTCGTAAAAAAGAGGCATCTTCAACAAAGTAGCTAGAAAATAAATTATTACTAGAAGCGCCTACCGTAACTCTCGGAACTGAGTTAGTTGTACCTTCACCTGTCCATCGGTCTAAAACATAATTTGATTTGTTCAATTTATTTTCAGTTCTTTCGTAGTTTCTTATCATATCGTTTCCAATTGAAGCATACGCATAAGATATAAAATCAAAACCTTTGTATTTCAAATTTATATTAACTCCAAAAGTATAATCTGCAATAGGTTTTCCAATATAGGTTCGGTCTTTAAAATCTACTACACCATCTTGGTTGACATCTTTAAATCGAAAATCTCCCGGCGATGTTGGCGAGCCAAAATTTTGAACGGGTGAAGCGTTTATTTCAGCTTGATTCTGAAAAATACCGTCTGTTTGTAAACCATAAAATACGCCCATCGGCTGACCTTCTTCCATTCTTGTTGGTTGTAGTTGACCAATTGCGAAAGTGCCACTTTCAATAAAACGAGTTGAATTATTTACTTCTAAAACTTTATTTTTGATGGTTGTAGCATTAAAACCCAATTCATATTTAAACTTATTATTGTTATTTTTGTAGTTTATAACAAATTCAAACCCTTGATTTGATACTTTTCCAGCATTTACAGCTGGCGCACCAGATCCAGGAGCAAAACCGCCGTTTATTCCAGAGATTGGCACACCACCAACAATTAAATCGGTTCTAATATCATTAAAATAATCTGCTGTAATTTCGAGTTTATTTTTAAATGTTTTTAATTCAAATCCAAAATCAATTTTAGTATCTGTTTCCCACTTTAACACTTTATTGGGTATAGTGCCCACCGCAACTCCATTTACCAAAGTGTTATCAAAAACATAGGTTGCCTCACCAGTTAGTTTTGATCGGTATGCGTTAGCTGGAGCAACATCGTTTCCTAAAGTACCATAGCTCCCTTTTATTTTTAAGAAATTAATAATTCCATTTTTATCAAAAAAATCTTCTTGCGAAACAATCCAACCACCAAGAATAGAACTAAAATACGCAACACTAAATTGTGAGGAAAACGTACTCGATTGATCTCGTCTTGCAATTAATGATAACAAATATTTTTCGTTGAAATTATAATCTAAAGTTGCAAATAATGATGGTCTTTTGTAAGGTGTAGATTTATATGATCCCGTTGTAATCACACCCGGAAGCGGCGCACCTACTGCTAATTGTATATCTGCAAATTCCCATGAATTATATGGAACGTCAAAACCAGTTGCGTATAATCCCTCTCCCTTTCTTTCGTTTAATGTACCTCCAAAAGTTAGTTTTATTTTGTGTTTTTCAAAAAAAGTGTTTTCGTATTCTCCAAATAAATCGAAAGTAAAATCACTAAATCGCGTTGCATTTTGAGAAACACTACTTCTTATCACATTAAAAACTTTTGATTGCCCATAAAAAATTTCTTTACTAAAAGATTTACCAACATCATTTCCAGAATTAAAACCATAACGCGATGTTATTTTTAATGTTTTGAAAGGTTTGTATTGCAAGACAAAATTACCAAAAATTTTGTGTTGGTTATAGCTGTTATAGGTGTTTTCTATTTGCGCTAATGGATTAATCACTTCATTTCCATAGCCAGCAGTATCTGGAACCAAAGTAAGATTGCCATTGGTATCGTATGGAGAAAGTGTAGCAGGGATATTTATTCCATTAAACAATACTGAACCAATACCACCTTCACTCAATCCGTTTCTGTTGTAATCTAAATAATTTATGTTTGTTGAAATATTCAGTTTTGGTGATATATCAACACCAACAGATACCCTTGCATTACTTCGGTCAAATCCAGATTTGTCTAAACCAATTATCCCATCTTGAATTATTTTTGAAGCACTGAATGTATAAACAATATTCTCAAAACCTCCTGAGATAGATATATCTTTGTTTGACATACTTGCTTTCTTAAATACTTCGCTCTGCCAATCAGTTCCTTTTCCTAGGCCTGTTACGTTGGGGTAGGGCAATGATTGTCCATCATTAGCAAAACTTTCGTTTAATAATAATGCGTACTCGGTAGCATCTAACAAGCTAATTTTCTTTGTAGTTTCTTGATTTCCTATATAGGAGTTAAACACAATTTTAGCTTTTGAATTCTTTTTACCTTGTTTTGTAGTAACCAATATTACTCCATTTGCTCCTTTTGATCCATAGACAGATGCTTGGGCGTCTTTAAGCACGGTAATGCTTTCTATATCTGAAGGGTTTAATAAAGAGATATCTCCTTCATAGCCATCTATTAAGGTATAGGGTTGATTGTTAGTATTAGAAGAAACACCACGAACATTTATACTAAAACCAGCGCCTGGAGCTCCTGAACCTGAATTTACTACAACTCCGGCAACTGTTCCTTGAAGGGCTTGCGTGGCAATAACGGGTCTGATTTCTTCAATTGTCTTGCTAGAAACTACCGTTACGGATCCCGTTACATCTTTTTTCTTTTTTGAGGAATAGCCCACCACCACTACTTCTTCCAAAGTATTTACATTTGCGCTGAGCGAAACAGATAACTTTTGACTTTTTTTGGCCACAATTTCATAATTTTTGTAACCAATATAACTAAAAACCAAAGTAGCAGGAGCAACTAGGTTTGAAATTTTAAATTTACCTTCGGCATCTGTTGAGATACTTTGGGTGCTGTTTTTGATTACAATGTTTACACCGGGTAGCGTAGCTCCAGTTTTGTCATCAACCACTTTTCCGCTGACTTCGATGGTTTGCGAAAAACCAATCAAAGAAAAAAATAGCAGGTTGATTAATAATAATTTCGATTTCATATTTTTTTTTGTTTCTACAAATTTAATTTTTTTATGCGATTTTTTGTTTTTTATACCCCTACAAAAACCAATCTTTATCTTGTTTTAAGGTTCATTTCTATTTGAAGGATTAAAATCAACGTTTACAATAGATTAATTCTAATTTCTTCTTTTTTTGTCTGGACAAAAAAACCGTTTGTTGTAGTTTTGTATGGTTTTAAAACTATACTAATGCCCATTTATATCGATAAAATATATTCTACAAGTCCTTGTTCGTGAGGCAAATCCATTTTTTTTCTCAAGCGATATCGCTTTATTTCGACACTTCGAACCGATATGTTGATTAATGGTGCTACTTCTTTTGAGGAAAGATTTAATCGTAAATACGCACATAGACGGAGGTCATTTGGTGTCAGAGATGGGTGTGCCGCTTTTACTTTCTTCAAAAAATCTTTATCAGCATTATCAAAGGCTTCTTTAAACACATTCCATGACGAATCTTCTGTAATATTGCGACTTATTGTCGAAATCACGTTGCTTATATTTTTACTTCCACCTTCAGGAGTTGTGGTTTTTAGATCTTCTTTGATCAACGTTAGCAACTCATTTTTCTTAATTAAACTCATTGTTGATACCGCCAATTCACGGTTTTTTGAATCTACATCTTGCAATAATTGATCATTATGAATGCGCATCAACTGTTGTTCATTCTCGAGCTCTTTGATTTCTAATAACAAATTATTTTCTTCGATTAATTTTTCTTGCTGTTTTTGATAATGATTTTTATAAGTTTTATGAATATAACGCGCCAATATCATACCTAAAATCAAATAAAAAAACAATGCAAAATACGTTGCATACCAAGGTTTTTTGATTGTAAATGTATAACTAGCCACATTATCAGTTCCCGAGTTTGCAATTTTACATTTTACCTTAAAAGTATAGGTTCCAGCGGCAAGATTTTTGAAATTCACTGTCGATTTTGCACTCCATTCACTCCACTGATCTTGAAATCCGTCCAGTAAATATTTGTATTCGGCATTGATATATTTATTATACTCTGGAATGGTATAATTGAAAGTTAGGTTATTTTGGTCGTGCGAAAATCGGCCTTCGTCGATGATCGAGCAGTTTTGCTCTAATGCATTTATCTTGTTTACACCAATTTTTGAAATTGCAACGTTATAGTTTTTAAAACTTAAATCATTGATATTAATGGTATAATAGCCATCTGTTGTTCCTATTAAATAAACAGAATTTGACAATTGCGAAATATTTTCATATCCCAACATCGAGTTAGTAAGTGCTGCAGGAATTGGAATTGCATTTTGTTTTAACTCATTCCCGAGTTTGCTCATTGAAAAATAGTGGATATAATTTTTTGAAAACAACCATATTTTGTTTGATTTGTCAACGATCATTTTGCCAGATGTATATTCGTCTTTTTCAAAAACAGTGCTTAACAAAGGATCTTTCTCAAACGATTTTGAAACGGGATTAAATTTGAAAATGCCGTCTTTATAGGCATAGTATATCGAATTGTTAAATTTTGATAAACTTGCATTTTTCCCTTTAGAAGGCGAGGAAAACGCTTTAAACGACAATACTTTCAATAAATTTGAGTCTAACTTCAGTCCATAAATGCCTTTATATTCGTGACTAATATAGACATCTAAACTAGATGTTACCTCAAAATATTTTGATGAATAATCAAATCCTGTGACTTTATTTCGAAAAACCCAGTTGTTATTTTTATTTTCTAAAACAGAAAGGCCATAATAATTTCCCTGTAAAATCAAGTTTGGATGATTTTGAACATTCTCAAATTTCCATGTACCTGATCCCGAAAAAATGTTTCTGGCAGATGTGTTTTCAATCAAAAATGTTCCCGAATCGTGCCCGCAGAACAATGTGTTTTGATATTCAAACAAAGACCAGACTTGTCCTTTTGTACCGTTTATTAATTGAAAACCATCATTGCTTTGATAATTTTTATAAAACAAACCTTGATTTGTACCAATATATAATCTTCCTTTATATAATACTGATGCATACACAGTGCCTAAAATACCCGTATCATCAGAAAAACTTTTTACTGGCGATTGAAGATTAATGCAATTAATGCCGTTATCCAATCCAACCCACAGGTTTTTGTCGGTATCTTCAAATAAAGATAAAATGGTATTATTGCTCAATCCTTTGTTTTGTGTGATGTGGTATTTTATCGCCCCATTTTTTGAAACTATAAAAACGCCATTTGATACAGTACCTATTGCAAATCCACCGTCCCAGAGTTGCTCACAGCTATAAATACTATTAGAGTCGATATTTGAATTATTGAAATATTTGGATAAATTGGTTCCAGAAAGTTGAAACATTCCATCCAACTGAGTTTGGATCAACAAACCATCATCTACACTAAATAAGTTGATTATCCTGGTGTTTTTTATGATGGGATTATCGGATATTAATTTACTTTTGCCGTTTTCAATTTCAAAAAGCCCTTCGTTTTTGGTTTGAAAATAAATGGCATTGTTGGTACTGAAAGATTTGAGAATATTGCTTTTTGGGCTTATAATTTCAAAACTTTTGTTTTTTGTATCATAAATATAAATTTTGTTTAAAGACTGAAATACAACCCATTGTTCATAGTTGATAATATTCCAGAATTGCTCATCATCGAGGATTTTGTTTTTCAAATTTTTGCTCAAAGATGTGTATTTTAGCTGTCCATTTGATTGTCTATCCCAGTATCCGAATTCCATATAACAGCCCGTAAAAATTTTGTTGGCTATCACTTTTACCGACCTAATAATCGTCTCGTTTGGGGATCGATACAAATTCCAATTTGAGCCATTAAATTCCAATAAACCTTCATTATTTGCAAAATATACATAATGGTTCTTATCTTGATCAATCATCCAATTTTGGTTACCAGCTTCATACAAATTTGGACTGTATTTGACAATTGGTGGCAACTCTTGGGCAATTCCCAAAAAACTACATAGTATCAAAAAAGCAACAATGGTCTTGGTTTTTTGAAATATAAACATATTTTTTTTCAAAATTATAAATTTTATTTTCGTTGTAAAAATAGGTAATCAAAAACTATAAAACAAAAAAAGCACGCTTTAACGAGCGTGCTTTTTAAGGTAATCAAAAATTATTTTTTAATCAATCTACTAGTGCTTGATTGCCCATCAACAGTGGTTTTTACGATATAAATACCAGCTTGCAAACTTGAAATATTCAAATGTGCCATTGTCGAATTTGGTTGATTTGAAACTACTTCTTGACCCAAAACATTAAAGATAGCAATGTTTTGAATATTGTTTTTGGCTTCGATAGTTACCATTCCTGTTGTTGGATTTGGGTATATTTTGCTTTCAACAATATCGTTGTTTGCTACATTCAAACCTTGTTTCCAAAAATAAAGATTGTCAATATAAACTGTTGTTCCTCCAAATGGAAGTGATACAAACTTAAATTGTATGATATTGTTTTTTGGAATTGTATATCCTGCCAATGAAATATCTGCAGATTTCCAACCACCCGTAGTTGCAGCTACAGGAATTGCCTGCTCACCACCAGCATCGCCTGCTACTAAAAATACATCTAAATTGGTAGCATCTGGTGTCCAAAAATCAATATGTAATTTTTCCATTCCGGTACTTACTAAATTGATACCGGCAGCAAATTGATTGCCCTGATAATTCAAATTACTATATTTTAGAGTTGGATTTCCTGCAACCAAAACTTCTGCATATTGTGTAGTTTGTCCCCAACCTGGATTGAAATTTGTATCAGCAAGATTGGTATAAGCATCGCTAAATATAGAAATTACGTTTTGTGGTTGACGAGCGGGAGGCATTGGCGCACCTGCTGCTGGCGGGGCAAAACCAACCATAAACGATGCTGTCGTACTACCAGACAAAAATGTACCAGAAGCAGCTTGATTTGCAGTAATAGTTGCTGTACCTACGCCACCAACTGTAATCATATTACCAGAGATTGTCGCTACGGCAAGGTTGCTACTAGTATAGGTAAAAGTACCTGGGCTATCGGACATAGGCGCAGTTATCGCAAATGGTACATCGCCAACTACCTTTGAAGGAATTGCAAATCCTGTAATGTTTGGCGTACCAGTTGCTGAGGCTGGTCTCCAAAAATAAAGGTTGTCATAGTATAAAGTACCACCACTTGGGATACCCTCAAACTTGAACTGAAAAATTTGTGTTTTGTCAGGAACAGTATATGATGAAACCGGAATGTCAAAACTATTCCATCCTGCTACAGAAGGCATTACAGAAACTGGATTCTCAAGCCCTTGGCTTATTATGGATATTTTTAATTCAGAGACATTGGGTGTCCAAACATCTATATGTAATTTTGTCATTTGAGAAACATTGATATTGCTTCCAATTTCTACACCTTGATAATTTAGGTTTTCATATTTTTTGGTTGCATTTCCAGCAATATTCACATCAGTTACTACTGTGGATTGACCCCAAAACGGGTTCCAATTTCCAATTGTAATGTTGGTATATGCATCGCTAAATGCAGAAATAACATCTACTGCATTTCTAACAGGTGGCGTTGGTGCTGCAGCGATTGGGCTTGTAGGTATCGACGAAACATTGCCAAAAGTAACGTTGTCAATATAGCAAATATTATCAGAAGTTCTGGCCTGAAAATCAGGGAAAAACACAATTTGATCTATACCTGTTGATGATGCTTCACCAATTTTGCTCGAAAAATTAAATGTCAATTCCTCCCATTGGTTTACAAGAGTGTTAGACACTTTTAATTCGCCAGTAGATGCTCCAGCTGCTGTTGCAAATTTGATGCCGACAGGGCTAATTACTGATTTGTAAACCATTATTTTAACTACTGCATTTGCCGCAGTCAAATTAAAAGTTCCAATCCCAGCACCATGCATGCTTTCAAAACCTGCATATGGCTGTCCAACCACAAGTGGAACATATTTGCAAACGGTTGAAGAAGTATTTATTCCTGAAGACGAGGGATTTGCAACCATTTCTGGGGCAATATTGGTTCCATTTTCAAAAGGAGTCCATGTCCATAAAGCACCGTTGCCGCCTGCTTCAAAGTTGATTGGGTTAATTTGTGAATATCCAAAAGATGCCACAAACATTAAAAAAAGAAAGGTAATTTTTTTCATGATTTTTTTGATTAATTTAGTAATACAAATATAGAAAATTATTTCAAACCAAACATTGATAATTTCATATATAAAAACCATACCTATAAAATCCATCAAAATAAACAAAAATACCTGTATTTGTTGGTGTTTTTTAACATTAACAAAACTATAATTATAATAGATGTTGTATAAATGTATAGGGACTATTTCGATAGAGTTGCGGCTATTTTGACATTGTTTAAATCGGTAAAGCCAATTGATTGAATCGAAAAAACGCTAAGATTTGGTGTAAAATGGCTTTGTGAAAAATGTAAATTTTTTTAAGGCTCTCAAATTCACATTTTCTGAGTGTAAATTTATGTCAAAACAATTTCAATTGTCTTTAAAACAAATGTTTTTAAAACAATCAACTGAAATTAAACTCAAATACATGCGCTGTTTTTAATTTTTTATAAACTCTTTGTTTTCCGTTTTTGAATTTCAATGCTTAATGAATTCTAACTTTTTGTATTATTTTTTTGTTTTCCAAAATCGGTTTGATTTTTTACTTTCCGATACAAAAATTCGCAAAAATATTCCCCAAAAGTTCATCATTAGTAACTTCGCCAGTGATTTCGCCAAAGTAATACAAGGCTTGTTTGATGTCGATTGCCATTAAATCAG
>JANNBA010000185.1:0-29200 GCA_031384845.1 Bacteroidota bacterium | reverse complement strand
CAACTTGTGTGAGATCCTTTCAGGATGACAAACTGCGTGGGGGCGCAACTTGGAAGCAACTTGTGTGAGATCCTTTGAGGATGACAAACTGCGTGTGGGCGCAACTTGGGAGAATATTAGAGAATATAAATCAAACCTTTTTTTAATGCCGTTTCTTCGATAGTGTTGTTGGTTATTGAAGATTTTAATCATTTTTTGAAAACGAATCTTGTTGCAAATGGCAAGTCGTGTTGCAGCGACACGCGTGAGGGCAAAGGCGGAGCTCCTTTTTTTGGGCGTTTTTCAGCCCAAAAAAAGAGCGGGAGCCGGAGACCGACCCGAAGGGGCACGCCCAGAAATAGAAAATTTATTGGAATATTTCTTTGAGAATGTCGATAGATTTTGGTCGTTTGAAGCCGTTGAGGTGCAGGGCATAGTAGTCGATGATGATTTTGAGCAGGGTTTGCCTGTCATGACTGTGAAAATGGTTTTGGGTGTCGCTGAGTTTCAGGGCTATTAGTTTTTTGAACAGCTTGGTTTGTGTTTCGTTGAGTGCTGATATGGCTTGGTGGTTGGAAAACGTGCCTTCGATGAGTTCAAAAAAGGGTTTTTGAATTTGGTTTATGTTTGGATAAAAACCAAGGTATTTTGTGATTTCGAGTAGCGTAATCAGATGAAAATTGGCTGTTTGTGTATTGTGGTCTAGCCATAGTAGTGCGGTTTCAAGATAGACAAATAGGGGTTCGTTTTTTTCTTCTTCGTGGATGGCGTTTTGGAGCATTTCTGCCAAAAAAAGTACGACGGTGCTTTTGAAAATATTGGTGTGTATGGCGTGTAGTGGGGTGTTTATTTTGATTTCTTTGAGGGTTTCGAGGGTGTTTTTGTTTTTGTGTATGGCAACGATTTCCAACAGATTAAGCGGTTGGAAATAAGCGTTTTTTTGGCTGGTTTTTTTGTTTGAAAAAGCGTCTCGAACAAAGTATGTTTTGAGTCCGTCTGATTGGGTAAAGCATTTTACGATGAGACTTTTCTCTTGGTATTTGAGTGTCGATATGACTATTGCTTTTGTTTTGACGAGCATATTTTGGGGTTTGGGTGGATGATACCAATAATAACGATTATGTTACTTTCTGGATTACCTCACAATCATTATTTTTTTGATTTTGGTTTCAATACCGTCTTGGGCTGCAATAAAAATCATATAAACCCCGCTCGCCACCTTGTATTTTCCAAAGGCCGTTGTATCCCATTCTATAGAGCCGCCTTCGGCTATTTTTTCAAAAACCAAATTGCCTTCAAGATCGGTTATTTTGATGTTGGCTTTGTTTAAAAGGCCTGTTATTTTGACGGTTCCATCAAAATTTGGCCGCACCGGATTGGGATATATCAACACGTTTTCCAAATTTTCAGAGGCTTTGATAGCGGTTCCTTTGAAGGACACAAGCCCTTTGTCTGTAGCAAAAAAAACCTCACCTGTAGTGGTATTTATATCTATATCATTGAGATTGTTGCTTGGTAAAGGCGAATTTTCGTTGGTAAAGTGCTGAAGGGTTTCTTGACCATTTGACGAAAACAAAAATACACCTGCACCAAGTGTTCCAATCCATTTGTTGTTGGCGCCATCTACAACGATGTCTGTAATAAATTGGTTGTACATCAGCTCTTGTCCAATGCCGTTATCGTCTATGATAATCGGATTTGCAACAAGTGGTGCGCTGTCCAAAAAGCTGTCAACGCTCGAAATAATGCGCAACCCAAGACGGGTTCCTATCCAAATTTGGTTTCGATTGTCGATTGCGATGGCCTGCACGGCTGTTGTTGGTAGGCTATTGCTGTCTGAGCCCGAAGAAATTTTCTTCAAGAGATTGTTGTTTTCATTAAATCCAATAAGCCCGTCATTGAGCGTTGCAATCCATTTGGTGCTGTTTTTGTCGATTGTCAATTTGCCGATAGAGCTGTTGTCGATTTTAGAAATAACACTTTCCAAGTTAAAAGATTGCCATTGCCCGCTTGGTGAGAGTGATTTCAGCCCATTTTTTATATTAGAATTTGTCATCCATAATTTGCCGTTTTTGTCAAACACAGATTCCTCGACACGAACACTTTTATAATTTGGATCTGACAAAAAAGCTAATGCTTCGAGCCCACTATTGGTATGATCATAATGGTTTTTGAACAAATCGTTTTCAAACCGCAAAAGCCCAGAATGGTAAGAACTGATAAATATATTGTTTTCATTTGAAGGATCTACAGCAATGCGAACCAGATCTACAGCAGCATCTGCTATCGAGGCTGGAAAATTTATCCAGCCCGCTTCGCTATTGTATTTGCTAAAACCTTTGGCGTTATATTTTGGTACATAAAACTCAGAATACCCTCCATAAACCGCCCATATATTGCTAGAATTTGCGTTTATCGAAAACATATTATTACTGCTTGGTCCACTCGGACTATTAAGCTCAAAAGTAGCAAAAGCATCAAAATTGGTACTTAGAACCCCATTCTCTTTTGTTCCAATATATATGGCATTGTCCAAAACTGTTGTGCACGAAAAACGGGTGTTTTGAAACGGGATTTGGTAGTTGTAAATTTGCTTTTTCAATGCCAATTGCGCATCAAAAACCAATACCATACTTGGCGTTGTAATGGCCAAAAAATCCGTTGTGGCTCGAATGTCAACAACATTTGAAATGGAAGTAGCACCAAAATTAGTAAAAGTATTTCCGTTTGAAGATTTTAAAATAGTGGTATTCGCTTTTGCCGCAAAAAGAGATTTACCAAAACCAACAACTCCGTCAAAAACACCTGTATCAGCTATAATCCATTGGTTTACATCGATCAAGTTGGGATTAGAAACAACCGCTTTTTTCAACCCCTCGTCTGTAGCAGCAAAGATAAACCCATTCCAAATAGCGGTTTGACGCACTATAATCTCCGGTTTTGTAGCCCCAATAAAATAAGTATCGCCAAACTGCAATGTATTTGCATCAAACTGAACAATTCCAAAATCGCAAGACACATAAATAATGCCATCAAACTCTTCAAAATGGTTGATTTTTTTGATGTTTGGGGCAATTTGTTTTTCGATAATTGCCACGATTGGAACAATATTTCCGGTTTTTTCGTCCACCACAACCAACAAACCGTTTTCATAACCAATCAACGTTTTGTTGGCAGTTGCACTATAATAAATAGCCGAAATTGTTTGGCTCGACAACCCATCAATAGTGTTCAAAGTCTTTATTTCGCTGTTTTCAAGCTGTTTTGAAAACACCGCATTCTCCGAAGCTGCAAAAAATCGGCTCGAAGACTGTGTCAAATCCTTGATCTCATTATAAGAAAAATAGCCCTTCCACAGCGGATTGCTTTGAGCAAAACAAAGCTGAAAAATCAACAAAAACAGTAAAATAATTTTATTATTCATTTTTGAAAAGAAAGTACAAATATAGTACAAAACGAAAAAAATGCGGCATTGGTATCAACAAACCCAAAAGAAAACCTTTTTTTTTCCTTTTTTGGGCATGCCCAAAAAAAATAGAGTTTTTATTTGTTTTTCAAATCTAATGGCTAATTTGAGCATTAGCAAATACTGTTGCTAGTGCGAGTTTCTAACTCTTGACTTCGAAATCCAGGTGGCTTTGTGCCAAAGTTTTTCTAATGGCCCTTGTTTGTGTTTTTGGAGCCACCATCTGCAAAGGCGCAGTTGTATTACAAATAGCACAATTCCGATGAGCAGGCTGCAGGTTGAACCAGCATATTCAAAAAGGCCAAGACCGTATCGATAATAGATAAATGATCCTATCATAGACTGCATGATATAGTTGGTTAGGCTCATTTTTCCGAAAGGGATTAGCTTGTTTAGTGTTTGATTTATAGCGTTTTTTTGGTATAATAAAATGAATAATGCAACGATGATGACCATGAAGGCAAAGTTGCTCCAGGAGCTAAATATAATTTTCAAATGGTTTGCTATAACGGGTTGTAGGGGCAGTTGTGGTATTGATTGTGCAAAAATGTAGAGTGGTAAAAAGCTGATTGTGGCTATTTTTAATGATTTTTTCCAAAATTGGAGACTTTGTGGGGTGATTGAAAAATAGTTGGTTCGCCCAAGGAGCATGCCGTACATAAAGAGTGCTGGTGCTTGAAAAAAGCGACCGTTTTCGAAAGACCATAGCAGTGATGCGATTTTTCCGAGGGTGAGGTTGCCGATGGCGTATTCTAAAAAATTTCCGTTTTTCATATAATTTCCTATTTGTGCATAGTAACTTTCGGATAAATTTGGGGTTTGTTGGTAGTTTTGGGTGATGATATTGCTGGCTATTTTGCAGATTTCGAGTGGTTGTAGCATGAGTATTGTGGCTACAATAAATAGGTTTTTGTTGCTGATGTTGGTTACTGGCAGCAGGCTGGCGCCCAAAAGGGCATACATGGTGAGGATGTCGCCTTGATAAAAAACGGTGTTGATGATGCCAAAGCCCATGAGCAGGGTGAGTCGCCACAGAAATCGGAGTTTGAAATCTTTGCCTTGATTTTGTTGGTTTTGATTTTGGATGTAATAGCTAAAGCCAAAAAGGAGTGCAAATATGGCGTAGGATTTGCCTCCAAAGATAAAGAACATGGTGTTCCAGACGGCTTTGTCTATGATTTGTAGCCAGTTTGGCAGGTTTTCTGGGAGGTACACGTATTCAAAATGTTCGATGTTGTGCAGTAGCATAATCGACATGATGGCAAAGCCGCGAAGGGCATCTACCATTTCGATTCGTGGTGCTTTTAGGTTTTTTAGATGGGTCATTTTGGTTGGTTTATGGCTTGATTTGTGTGGTCAATTCGGCAATTTTCAGGATTACTTGTATGGCTTTTTGCATGCTTTCGGCGGGAATGTATTCATATTTTCCGTGAAAATTGTGTCCGCCGGCAAATATATTGGGGCACGGCAGGCCCATGTATGACAATCTGCAGCCGTCTGTGCCGCCACGAATGGGTTTGATGAGTGGTTTTATTTGTAGTTGTTTCATGGCATTTTCGGCAAGATCAACAATAAATTTTACGGGTTCGACCATTTCTTTCATGTTATAGTATTGGTCTTTCATGTCGAGAATGGCAATGTCTTCGCCAAATTGTTTTTGGTGTTTTTTATTGATTTTTTTGATGATTTTTTCAATAAATTCTTTTCTTTTTTTGAATTTTTTGCGGCTGTGATCGCGAATGATGAGTTCGATTTTGCTTTCTTCGATGCTGCCACTTTGATGGGTGATATGAAAAAAACCTTCGTAGCCTTTGGTTTCTTGTGGTATCTCGTTGGCGGGCAAAGCGTTTATAAAATCATTGGCAATCAGTATCGAATTGATCATTTTGCCTTTGGCATAGCCTGGGTGAACGCTTTTGCCTTTGAAAATAATTTTGGCTCCGGCGGCGTTAAAATTTTCATATTCTAACTCGCCTATCTGGCTGCCATCCATGGTATATGCCCATTTTGCTCCAAATTTTTCGACATCAAAAAGGTCTGCACCACGGCCAATTTCTTCGTCTGGGGTGAAACCAACTCTAATTTTTCCGTGGGGTAATTCGGGGTTTTGAATGAGGTGTTCCATGGCCGAAATAATTTCGGTTAGTCCCGCTTTGTCATCGGCTCCCAAAAGGGTCAATCCGTTTGTGGTTATTAGGGTTTGTCCTTTATAGAGCAGCAAATCTTTGAAATATTTTGGCGAAAGCACTATGTTTTGCTCGGCATTTAGCATGATATCTTTGCCATCATAATTTTGTATGATTTGTGGTTGCACATTTTTGCCGCAAAAATCTGGCGATGTGTCATAGTGCGACACAAATCCTATGGTTGGAACATCGTGTTTTTGATTGCTTTCGAGGGTTGCCATCACATACCCATTTTGGTCTATCTCGACTTCTGTCATGCCTATTTTTTTCAGGTCTGAAACCAACAAATTGGCCAATACCAATTGTTTTGCTGTGCTTGGTGTAGTGCTTGAATTGGCGTCAGACTCGGTGTCGATAGTGACATAGCTGATAAAGCGATCTATAATTTTTTGCATAATATTGGTGTTATTTTTTTTAGGCGATTCTCAAACCATTTTCGACTTTAAAATCGGGTGACAAAAGTACAATTTCGTTGTTTGGCGCAACGGATCCAAGCACGAGACATTCGCTCATAAATTTGCCTATTTGTTTGCGTGGAAAATTAACGACGGCCACAATTTGTCTGTTCAAAAGATCGTTTTTGGAGTAGCGCATCGTGATTTGGGCTGATGATTTTTTGATTCCAAAATCGGTTCCAAAATCGATGGTGAGCTGGTATGCCGGTTTTTTGGCCTCCGGAAAATCGTTGACCGCAATGATTGTTCCAACACGCATTTCGACTTTTTCAAAATCTGACCACGAAATTTCTGTTGCGTTATTCATAATTTATATTTTTTTGATAATTGCATTTGTTCTGAATTTTCGTTTTGATCAAGCACCATTATGGCTTTATCGCCTCACAAAACGGTTAACCAAAAAGAGTGTTTATATCACCTAAAAACTAAACAAACATACGTATTAATCTGTTTATCAGCTGTTTAAATTTTTTTGAAAGTTAGAGCTTCAAATCGTCAATATCGTGATAATGCACTTTTTGAACTACTGTTCCTTTATTCAAAATCACAATACTTGGATTGGCTCGCTCGATGGTTTTAAGCGGCGTTGCATCACAAAAATAAATATCAAAACTAAAATGGTATGCGGCTTTTGCTTTTTCGATTTCATCTTTGGCAGAGCCTGTCATTCCAATCACTTTATAGCCTTTGACTTTGGCTTTTTGGGCTAATTTTTCTAATAGCAGCATACCAGATTTGTTGGCGGTTGTCAAATCATAGGCTACAAAAACAAGTAGTTTTGGCTCCAAAAGCAGCTCTTCTTTATAATCTGATCCATCCAGCTCCATCGAAAAATCATGAATTGGAGGTTCAAATCCTTGCTCGATAATTTTGTCTTTTCTATCTACAAACGTTGCTCCGGCAGGCAGTTTCATCAAATCTTTTTCAGAAAATTCGGTGTCAACACCTTTAACTTTGTAGATAAAAATCATCTCGACTTTGGTTTTTGGGGCATCGGCAGGTATTTCCATCCCTTTTTGGATATTATTGCCTACTTTATAAGGTCTGAAATCGTGTATTGGATTGTGATTTAGCACCCAATATCCCATAAAAACAGATAGCATTAATGATAGAAAAGTCAAATATTGACTGATTTTTTTTGAAAATAATGGTTTTACATTTTTTATATTATAAACCAAAATGATGCTAAAAAACAACAAAACAATATCTTTTCCAAAAGATTGCCATGGTGTGAGATGAAGGGCGTCGCCAAAGCAGCCACAATCTTTTACGACATCAAAAAATGCCGAATAAAACGTGAGAAATGTAAACAAAACAATGAGCAACAACAAGATTTTGATGGTCAGCTTGGCCCGATAACCCACCAACAATGCAAATCCCAAAACCACTTCTAAAACCACCAAAAACAGTGCGATAGTCAACGAAAACGGGACAAAAAACGGTAAATTAAAAACAGATTCTCCAAAATATTCGGTTAATTTGTATGAAAATCCAATAGGATCATTGAGTTTTATCAATCCCGAAATGATAAATAAAACGCCAACAAAAAGACGTGAAAAATGAGTGAAAAACTTCATAGTAAGCATTTTAAACAGGTTTATTAATTTTTTCAAATATATGATTTTTTATTATATTTTGATCTATTTCAAAATCAAACCAAGTAATATTTTTGTTTCGTTTGAACCACGTCAGCTGTCGTTTTGCAAAACGGCGTGTGTTTTTTTTGATTTCTTCGATAGCAAATTCCAAACTCATTTGACCCTCAAAAAAAGAAAATAATTCACGATAACCTACTGTTTGTAAGGCATTTAGATTTTTATTTGGATATAGCATTTCGGCTTCCGCCAAAAGTCCTTCTTCTATCATGGTATCAACTCGCTTGTTTATTCTATTATAGATGGTGTTTCTATTGCCCTCCAAACCAATCCATATTGTTTCAAAATTTCGCTGGGTGGTTTTGGATTTCAAAAAAGACGAATAGGGCATTTTTGTTCCTACACAAACTTCAACAAAACGCATCATTCGCTGCGGATTTTGCAAGGTTTGTGGATTTTCTGCGAGCAAATGTTGGTAATATTGTGGGTCTAAAGTTTGTAATTTTTGTAATAAAAATTCAATACCATTTGTTGCAAACTCGGTTGCAAGTTCATTTCTCACCTCAACCTGAATTTCTGGAAACAAATCTAATCCAAAAACAACAGCGTCTATATACAAACCCGAACCGCCAACCATCACCACAACATCTTGTTTTTCAAACAATTGGTCCAATTTTGTGATAGCTTCTTTTTCAAAAGTGCCAACAGAATATGGCTCAAAAATTGTTTTATTTTGAACAAAATGATGCTGTACCGTCTCCAATTCTGCTTGGCTTGGCACAGCCGTTCCAATGTGCATTTCTTGAAAAAACTGTCGGCTATCGCTCGAAATAATTTCGCATCCAAAATGTTGTGCCAAGCTGATGCTCAAGGCAGTTTTTCCAATAGCGGTTGGCCCAACAATAGCAATTAAGGTTTTCAAACGATGTTTTTTAGCAAAAAACCCGCATATCTGCAGGTTTTTTATGTTATAAATACGAGATTTTACAAATGAATTACTTCGCCATACGCATCTGCAACAGCTTCCATAACCGCTTCGCTCATCGTTGGATGTGGGTGAATGGCTTTCAAGATTTCGTGACCGGTAGTTTCCAATTTTCTGGCTACAACTGCTTCGGCAATCATGTCTGTAACTCCAGCTCCAATCATGTGACACCCCAACCATTCGCCATATTTGGCATCAAAAATTACTTTTACAAAACCGTCAGGCGTGCCTGCGGCCTTTGCTTTGCCTGATGCCGAAAACGGAAATTTTCCAATTTTAAGTTCATATCCTTTTTCTCGTGCTTGCTTTTCGGTCAAGCCAACAGAAGCAATTTCGGGCGTGGCATACGTACAGCCCGGCACGTTGCCATAATCAATTGGATCTACATGAAGACCCGCAATTTTTTCGACACAATTAATGCCTTCTGCCGAAGCAACGTGTGCCAAAGCCTGTCCAGGTGTGACATCGCCAATAGCATAATAACCCGGAATATTGGTTTGTGCAAAAGCATCTACCAATATTTTGTCTTTGTCTGTGGCAATCCCTACGGCTTCGAGCCCAATATTTTCGATATTTGTTTTGATTCCAACTGCCGAAAGCAAGATTTCTGCCTCCAAAACCTCTTCGCCTTTTGAGGTTTTTACAAAAGCTTTTACGCCAGCACCTGCAGTATCAATTTTTTCGACAGATGATGATGTCATGATTTTTATGCCTGCTTTTTTCAAAGATCGTTCCATTTGTTTAGAAATATCTTCATCTTCCACCGGAACAATATTTGGCATAAATTCTACAATAGTAACCTCGGTACCCATGGCATTATAAAAATGGGCAAACTCTACCCCAATTGCCCCAGAGCCCACAATAATCATCGATTTTGGTTGTTTGGAAAGCGTCATTGCTTGTCGATATCCTATTACTTTTGTGCCATCTTGTGGCAAATTGGGCAACTCGCGAGAGCGAGCTCCAGTGGCTATAATAATATGGTCTGCAGCAAACTCGGTTGTCGTGTTTGCCTTGTCGGTTACGGCTACTTTCTTGCCCGGTTTCAGGGTGCCAAAACCCTCGATAACATCAATTTTGTTTTTTTTCATCAAAAACTGAACCCCTTTGCTCATGCCATCTGCAACGCTACGACTTCGGTTTACTACGGCCGAAAAATCTTTGTCAAACGAAGAAACAACAAGACCATAATCAGACGCATGTTTTAGATAATCAAATACTTGTGCAGATTTTAACAATGCTTTTGTGGGGATGCAACCCCAGTTTAAACAAACCCCACCAAGGTTTTCTTTTTCGATTACCGCTACCTTAAAACCCAATTGCGAAGCTCTAATTGCCGTTACATATCCTCCGGGACCACTTCCTAAAACAATAATGTCGTATTTCATTTTTTATTTTTTTTTAAATAAAAACAGCCTAAAAAAACAAGATTAATTTATAAACTGTCATAAAAATTCAGTTAGCGAAATTACGTTTTTTTTTGATTATTGAAAAATTTAGCGTGATTAAACTTTCAAAAGCTGCAAATTTTTGTAAAAAGATTAAATTTGTAAAAAAAAAATTGAAAAGAGAAATTGTTTTTACAGAAGATGGCTCGACATCACTGTTTTTGGCAGATTGGCAAGAAGGATACCATTCTAAGCACGGCGCCATTCAAGAAGCCAAACACGTATTTATCAAAAATGGATTGCAATTATTTGAAAATCAAAAAGTTAATGTTTTAGAAATTGGATTTGGCACCGGCCTCAATGCTTTAATCACCTATCTTGAAGCCAAAAAAAAAGACCAAAAAATCGATTATATTGGGGTCGAAGCCTTTCCTGTTTTGCCCGCAGAGGCCGCTTTGATGAACTATGTCGCCCAACTTGATGCTGCTGAAGAAGCCGCTGTTTTTGAAAAAATGCACCAAATCGATTGGAATACAAAAATCCAAATTAGCGACTCTTTTTGTTTGACAAAGCGGCTCCAAAATTTTGAAGCCATTTCAGATCAATCAAAATTTGATTTGATCTATTTTGATGCTTTTGGCTATCGAGTACAGCCCGATTTGTGGAGCACCACAATGTTTCAAAAAATGTTTGAAGCCCTGAAGCCCGGCGGGGTTTTGGTCACTTATGCCGCCCGTGGAGTAATCAAGCGAAGCATGATTGAAGTTGGTTTTCTGGTCGAAAAACTGCCCGGCGCACCCGGAAAACGCGAAATGATGCGTGCCAGAAAACCCTAAAGATATCGCAAATACTTAAAATCATTTGAGATTGCTAATCGGGCTAACTGGATTTACCCAATATTAAGGTTTCATTAAATCAATAGAAATCAAAATTCAAAAACAATTATTAACTACTTTTACAATTTCAAATACGTTTTTATGAAAAAAAAGGAAATCAAAATTCTTTTGGTCGATGACGAAGTAGATATTTTAGAAATTGTGGGCTATAATTTGGCACAAGAAGGCTATCAAATTTTGACCGCTACAAACGGAAAAGAAGCAATTGCTGTGGCCAAAAAACACCTCCCGCATTTGATAATTATGGATGTAATGATGCCAATAATGAATGGGATTGAAGCATGCGAAATCATTAGAAACACACCCGAATTAAGCCATATTATCATTACTTTTCTCACGGCTCGAAGCGAAGAATATTCACAAGTAGCTGGTTTTGATGTTGGTGCTGATGATTATATTTCAAAACCAATTAAGCCAAAATTGTTAGTAAGCAAAGTGAAATCGCTTTTGCGAAGGCTAAAAACCGAGGAGTTAGAAACTACAACTTTGCACGTTGCGGGTTTAGAAATTAATCGTGAATCGTATAAAATTATAAAAAACAATATCGAAATTATCTTGCCTCGCAAAGAATTTGAATTATTATATTTGTTGGCCTCAAAACCCGGAAAAGTATTTACACGCGAAACCATTTTGAGCAAAGTTTGGGGCAACGATGTGGTGGTTGGGGATCGCACAATTGATGTTCATATCAGAAAATTACGCGAAAAAATGGGTGACGATGTTGTAAAAACCATTAAAGGAATCGGCTATAAAATTGGCGATTTAGATAATATAAATGACAAAAACGTTTTGTAAATCCAATTTTAATTATTTTAAAGATTTAAAAGCAAATTATAAAAATGAAACCAAAAAAATCAATACAGTTTGCATTAATTTCAACACTGTATATTAGTATTTTTGCAATTGTAACTTCAGTTGCATATTGCTATTATTTTGAACTTCATTTTAATCAAAACACATTATTTTTTCTAGTTTTGTCAATTGTTTCTTGGTTCTTTTTTACCTTTATTTTGTTGCAATACAGATCCGAAAAATTTATTTTCAAAAGAGTAAAGAAAATCTACGATGAGGTCTCATTTTTAGACAATACGACTTTTTTAAATCCAAATATCACAACAGATTTGAATGAAATTTCACGAGAAGTGAAAAAATTTGCAACCGACAAAAAATTAGAAATCGAACTGTTGAAAGAACGCGAAACTTATCGACGGGAGTTTTTGGGTAATGTGTCGCATGAGCTCAAAACGCCTTTGTTTACAGTACAAGGATACATTTCGACATTGCTAGAGGGCGGAATGAAGGACAAAAGTATTCGCAAAAAATATCTCGAGCGTGCAGAAAAGGGAGTCGAAAGGCTTATTGCTATTGTGCAAGATTTGGACATGATTTCAAAACTAGAAACAGGCGATTTGAACCTCAGCCTGACTACCTTTAATATCATCGAAATGATTCAAAACGTGTTTGATTTGCTAGAATTGAAAGCACAACAAAAAAACATTATCCTTACTTTTGACAACAAATATTCAAAACCCATTTTGGTGGTGGCTGATCAAGAAAAAATACAACAATTGCTAACAAACTTGGTGGTGAATGCCATAAAATATGGCAAATATGATGGTTTTGTTGAAATTGGCGTCGAAAAATGGAACGATAACAAATGGATTGTCAAAGTTTTAGACAACGGTGAAGGGATAGAATCACAACATTTGCCTCGTGTTTTTGAACGTTTTTTTAGGGTTGACAAAAGTGGTGCTCGCTCTGAAGGTGGCTCTGGGCTTGGACTTTCTATCGTAAAGCACATTGTAGAAGCACATAACGAAAGGGTTTTTGTAAAAAGTGAGCTTGGAAAAGGAGCAGAATTTTCATTTACGATTCAAAAAAAATAATTTCATAATATAGGATTAATATTAACTTAACATTGGCAAACTACTTTTGTCTCGAAAAATAAAAACAATGTTAATTTAATTTAATTTTACAATGAAAAAAATTATTGCACTAATTTGTATTTTGGGGTCATTCCTGTCACATGCACAAGATGACAACTCGAAACCAGTAACAATCGATTCTTTGAAACAAATCACCGATGAGCATAAAATGAAATTTGCAGATTTGGACGAAAAAATAGCCTCGATGGATAGCGATCTTTCTAAATTATCAAAAATCAAAATTTCGGGATATTTGCAAACTCAATACGATATGTATGATTTTCAAGACTATAAAAGCCCTGTTTCTGGGTCATCAAGCGCATCCCCAATCACAAACACTTTTTATTTAAGACGAGCTCGTTTGAAATTTACTTATGAAACTGCTCAAGGTATAAAATTTGTTTTACAACCAGACTTTGCCTTTGATAAAGTTTCCATAAAAGACGCTTATGTTGTTTTGAACGACAATTGGTTCAACACATTTGCGCTCACCGTTGGGCAGTTTAATCGTTTGTCGTATGATGTTGAGTTTTCTTCGGGATCACGCGAGTTTTTAGAAAGAGCCAGAATCACATCAACTTTGTACCCAAACGAACGTGATTTAGGAGCAAAATTGGAAGCTAATTTTGACACAAAATATGAGTTTCCACTCAAGTTTCAATTGGCTTTTTTTAACGGAAATTTTGGTACAGGCGCTATTGCAAATCAAGTAAGAGATATAGATAGCAACAAAGATGTGATGGCACGGTTAGTCTATGCCATAAAAATGCCAAATCAAGGATTGGGTATCGATATAGGGGGTCATGCTTATTTTGGCTCGACCAAAATTTTGCCTGTAGCCGTTACAAATCCAGTGACACCAGCCGTTGTGTTTTTAGACATAAACAACAATAGTTTTACTCCAAATGTTGGCGATACTCTCAAAAAAGATTGGTTTGGGGTAGAAACACAAATCTATTATGACTTTTTGGGCGGCACATCACTCAAAGCAGAGTATATCACTGGGACACTCTCTGGCACAACAAATGCTGCACAAACATATAGCGCATTTGGAGCCAATAAAGTGCGAGAATTTAATGGATTTTATGCCTCATTTATGAAAAATATTGGAAAAAGCAATCAAGCTGTTTTTCGATATGATATGTATGACCCAAATACAAAATTGTCTGGAAACGATGTTTTAAAAGCAGATGACTTAAAATATTCGACTTATACTTTTGGATGGCAATATTTTTATGACGAAAACCTAAAAGTAGTGCTTGGATATACCATGCCACTCAACGAAAAAAGTGACCTCGTTGGCGGAGATTATCTTTCGGCAAACGATGACAAAAAAGACAGTACATTTTCAATCAGACTTCAAGCAAAATTTTAATCAGTTAATAAAACAAACATGAAAAATTCAAAACTCAAATTAGCAGTTCTTTTAATGGTCGTGATGACAATTGGATTCTCGTTTACAACGATAGACAAAATTACTGTAAAAGGATCGGACACAATGGTCATTTTGGCACAAAAATGGGCAGAAGTGTATATGTCAAAAAACCCCGGTACAGCGATTCAAGTAACTGGCGGCGGATCTGGCGTTGGCATATCGGCACTTATTAATGGCTCAACCGAAATAGCCAATTCAAGCCGTCCTATAAAATCATCGGAAGTAGAAAAAATCAAAGCAAGATATGGTACACTTGGTGTAGAAATTCCATGCGCCAAAGACGGAATTTCTATTTATTTGAACAAATCAAACGTGGTTAATGAGCTTACTTTAAAACAAATAGCAGATATTTATACAGGAAAAATCACCAATTGGAAACAAGTTGGTGGCGCAGATGCCAACATCAAATTGTATGGTCGCGAAAGCAGCTCGGGTACGTTTGTTTACTTCAAAGATTTTGTAGTAAAAAAAGATTATGCCCTTTCTTGTCAAAGTTTGCCTGGAACGGCAGCGATAGTAAATGCAATCAAAAAAGACAAGTTTGGAATTGGTTACGGCGGTGCAGCGTATGACACGGGCGTCAAAGATTGTAAGGTGAAAAGAGATGACAAAAGCCCTGCATATTTTCCAACGGCCGAAACCATCAAATCCAAAACCTATCCAATAACCCGTTATTTGTATATGTATTTGGGTTCACGTCCAACGGGAGCTACCAAAAAATATATCGATTGGATATTGAGTGCAGAAGGTCAAAAAGTGTGTACGGATGTAGGTTATTTTCCTGTAAAATAAGCTATTGAAGCATTTTTTTTAATCACCTACAAGCACAAAAACGCTTGTAGGTTTGTTTATTTTTATTACATTTGAATTTTATAAATATATAATGAAATCAACCATTACAGAAAATAATTTTACAGCCGAAAAGCTCAAAAAACAATTTCGTCTTTCAGAATTTCTTGCCGAAAAAATAATTTCAGGGGTCGCTTTTTTGTCGATAGCCATTATTGTTTTAATCTTTGTTTTTGTTTTTAAAGAAGCGTTGCCTATTTTTAATTTTAGTAAAAGCGAAAATAAAACAGCAAATACTGAAGTAACAGCAGGTTTAAAACCGGAGGCTTATGGCGCAGATGAAGCCCTAAAGCCAGAAGCTTATGGCGATGCTCTTGAGGTCGAAGCAAAACCAGAGACTTATGGCGATGTTGTAGCCGAAGTAGCAGCAACCGAGCAAGTGCAGGAAACCAATAAAGAAGGAAAAGACAAAACGTGGAACACTTTTTTGACAAAAGAATGGGTGCCTGTTTCTGAAAACCCTAGATTTGGATTAATCGGTTTGCTAATTGGAACGCTCAAAGTAACGATAATTGCGATGCTTTTTGCGGCTCCAATTGCTATTTTTGCCGCCTTATATACCGCCACATTTGCATCCAAAAAAGCCAAAGAAATCATCAAACCAATCATCGAGCTTTTGGCAGCATTTCCGTCGGTAGTGATAGGGTTTTTTGCCCTAATGATATTGGCTACATTTTTCCAAAATGTTTTTGGATATGAGACCAGATTAAATGCTTTTGTAGGCGGAGTTGCCATGGCACTTGCCGCCATACCAATCATCTACACGATTGCAGAAGATGCGTTGTCTGCCGTACCAAAAACCTACACCGAGGCCAGTTTGGCATTAGGAGCAAACCGCTGGCAAACCGCTTTTTTTGTTATTTTGCCCGCCGCAGTACCCGGTATTTTTGCCGCTATATTGTTGGGAATTGGCCGTGTTTTTGGCGAAACAATGATTGCTTTGATGGCCACCGGAAACGCCGCATTAACCTCTGCAAACCCGTTTGAAAGCGTTCGAACTTTTGCAGCGACAATTGGATCAGAAATGGCTGAAACCGTTTTTGGCGACACCCATTATAGCGTTTTGTTTTTTATTGGATCACTGCTTTTTATTTTTTCTTTTGGTTTAAATGCTTTAGCAGAATTTTATGTAAAAGGAAAATTAATCAAAAAAATTCAAGGAAAATAAAATGGAAACAACAACCCACAATTTTTTTTCTAATCAAAAAAATAGTTCTCCAACCAAAGAAAAATTTATTATTGGAGCAACATTAACCGCGGTTTTATTAATAATTGCAATTTTGTTTGTGATTATAAGTATCATTGTTTTCAATGGGTGGAACCTGTTTTCATGGCAGTTTATTTCGTCGTTTCCAACCGATGGAATGACCAAAGGAGGCATTTTTCCTGCACTCATAGGTACCTTTATTTTAGTTATTGTCATGTCTATAGCCGCAGTTCCATTTGGCACAATTACTGCATTGTATTTGACCGAATATGCCAAAGAAAATTCGAAATTTGCTGCAGCTGTAAGGTTTTCTGTAAGAACATTGGCCGTGGTGCCATCGATCATATTTGGTTTGTTCGGGCTTGGATTTTTCATACAATTTATAGGAACTGGATTAGATTCGACCTTCAATGATGGACAGCTGCATTGGGGGCAACCCAATATCTTGTGGGCCAGTCTGACAATGGCGCTACTCACATTGCCCGTTATTATAGTATCTGTCGAGGAGGCTCTAAAAACCGTACCTCGCGAATTGCGCGAAGCCAGTCTAGCCCTTGGCGCTACCAAATGGCAAACCATCAAGAATGTCGTTTTACCGGGCTCTGTTTCAGGAATAATGACCGGAACGATATTGGCTGTCAGTCGGGGTGCTGGCGAAGTAGCACCAATTTTGTTCACAGGAGCCGCCTATTACTTGGCAACGCTACCACAATCTGTGAGTGATCAATTTATGAATTTGGGTTACCATATTTATATCATGTCAACACAATCATCTGATGTCGAAAAAACAATGCCTATACAATTTGCAACTACTTTAGTATTGTTAATGCTTACTATTTCGTTAAATTTGATTGCTGTAATCATTCGATCAAAAATCAGAAGAAATAAAAGTGCCTAAATTGTCAAAGTATATTTAAACCAAAAACATGAAAGAAATTAAAATCGAAGTCAATAACCTATCCCTTTTTTATGGCGAAAAACAAGCCTTAAAAAACATTTCGATGCAAATACCACGCAACAAAGTTACTGCGCTAATTGGCCCTTCGGGTTGCGGAAAATCTACTTTTTTGAGAAGCATCAACAGAATGAATGACTTGATCCCAAGCGTAAAAATCACCGGCGAAATGTTGGTTGAAGGTATCAATATTTATGACAAAAATGTAGATGTTGTAAACATTAGAAAGAAAATTGGAATGGTGTTTCAAAAGTCAAATCCATTTCCAAAATCTATCTATGAAAATATAGCTTATGGTCCAAAAATCAACGGAATTTCAGACAAAAAACTTTTAGATGAAATTGTAGAAACCTCACTCAAACAAGCTGCAATTTGGGATGAAGTGAAGGATAGACTGGGAGATTCGGCAATGGGATTATCAGGCGGACAACAACAAAGGCTTTGCATTGCAAGAACCTTGGCGGTGAGTCCAGATATTGTATTGATGGATGAGCCTGCAAGTGCATTAGACCCAATTTCGACATCAAAAATCGAAGAATTGGTGCACCAATTAAAAGAACAATACACCATCATAATCGTAACTCATAATATGCAGCAAGCCGCCCGAACAAGCGATTATACAGCGTTTTTTTATTTGGGAGAATTGATAGAAATGGACAAAACAAAATCTATCTTTACAAAACCTTCAAAAAAACAAACCGAAGATTATATCACCGGTAGATTTGGTTAATAGGAAAAACATTCAATTGAAAAAGGAGAACTTTTAAATAAAAAAAAATGGCATCATTATTAGAATCAGAATTAGATAAATTAAAAAATGCAATCATCAAAATTGGAAATTTGGCCGAACACCAAATTTTTGAGGCCATCAAAGCGCTTCTCTCAGAACCCGTTTCTGAGGCCAAAGAAATGAAAAAAACCGAACACAAAATAGACAAATTAGACCTCAAAATTGACGAAATTTGTCAAAATGTTTTTGCACTTCAACAGCCTGTTGCTTCGGATTTAAGGTTTATCATGTCAGCAATGCAAATTAGTAACGACTTTGAAAGAATTGGTGACTTGTCTATTAATATTATCAAAAAAGCCAAGAACATTAATGAAAAACACGACTTAACAACCAAACTAAACATCGCCATTATAACACGTGATATTGAAAACAATATTCAAAAAACAAACGAATGTTTCAAATCTCAAAATGCAGCTTTAATTCATGAAATATTTGTGCTTAACAAAAAAATTCAAAAGAATTGCGAAGCAACGATTCTAAATATCATATTGGAAATGAAAAGCAACACAAAAGCAATCGTATCGGGCACCAATCTTGTCATCATTCTCAAACATCTTGAACGTGTTGGCGATCATTGCACCAATATAGCCGAGTCGATTTATTTTGTTGTAAATGCCGAGTCGATCAAACACGAAAAATTTAAAACAGATTAAGCATTACTCAAAAATACGAAACAAAACCGCCCAGTCAACGGCGGTTTTTTGGGTTTTATAAATCGAAAACTGATTTATTTCGACCCATTTTTTGAAATCAAAATTGGATTGAGAAATATATGGAAATACGCCATCGCGTTGCATTTTTTTTGCTAAAAATTCTTGCTCATACTGACCCGGAGTAGGAATCAAAAATGCTTTTTTTTCGAGCTGAATCAAATCCATAATAGACGAATATCCGGACCTACAAATCACCATATTGCTACTATTAATAGTAGTTTGTAGTTCGTTGGAAGTCATAAAATTATAAATAGTCAAATTATTTCGCACCGTTTTTGTTTGCGTTTCTTCGATAATTCCACGAACCAAAACAACATCTACTTTGGAGTTCAAAAACGAAGACATCATTTTGTTTTCAAACAAACTCCGCTGTGGCTCTGGACCAGAAATAAGCACCAAAACATCGGTTTTGATTGGTAGTATTTCTTTTTCAAAACGGCTCAAAATACCCAGATACCTAATTGATAATGATGTTTTCCTCAAATGCCCCATTTTGCCCGAAAGGCAAGGCGCTTTTTCAAAATCTGGCACCCATATTTGTTTAAATTTTTTTATAAAAATCTGATGTAAAAAACTTGACAAACAACTTGTTATACCAGAAAAAACCCAAAGTTGGTGCGTGACATATACACTCGGAATTTGCGAATTATAAACCCCAAATCTATTGTCTGAAATAATTCCTTTTATACCAAAATCAGCAATCCATTGGCGAACTAATTTTTTTTCTAACCAAACCGCTTTGATTATTTTGGGCAAGTTTTGAAGCATTTTAACTCGAAAAAACCACCCGTTTTTTGGGTATTCAATATGATATGAAGGCAATTCTAACGCCAAAAGATGCGGAAATTCTTTTTGCAACAAGACCAACGCAGCTCCATCTGAAGCCAAAACGGGCTCAAAACCGTGATTTTCTAAAGCCTTTATAATCGCTATACAGCGCGTAGCATGACCCAAACCCCAATGAAGTGGCGCAACGAGAATTTTTTTTTTCAAAGCAGAAATTTAAAATGTTTTGCTATCGAAAATATTATTTGAAAACAACTCCAAACTTGGCTGCAATTGCCTTTGCTTCTGGAATTAATGCTTTTAGATTTGCAATTCTGGTAGCGTCAGACGGGTGAGTGCTCATAAACTCTGGCGGCGCCTGACCGTTTGAGTTTGCAGACATTCTGCCCCAAAAAAGGATTGCTTGCTCTGGATTATAGCCCGCAATAGCCATCAATACCAAGCCAATCTTGTCTGCTTCGGTTTCGTGTCCTCTGCCAAAGGGCAGCATAACGCCCATTTGTGAACCAATTCCATAATATTGCTGCCACATTTGTTGCTTCTCTGGTGTTTGTTTGCTCGTTGCCACCGCAACCCCAACTGCGCCTAGCGCGTGCAATTGCGAAGCGCTCATACGTTGAGCTCCGTGATTGGCCAATGCGTGCGAAACTTCGTGCCCCATAACGGTTGCCAATCCAGCATCGTCTTTGGTGATAGGCAAAATTCCGGTATAAACTACAATTTTTCCACCAGGCATACACCAAGCATTTACAGCTTTGTCTTCTACCAATTTATACTCCCATTTATAGTCTGTTAGATAATCTGGCTGCCCCAACGAGGTCAAATATTTTTGTGCGGCATCTTTTATTTTCATGCCTACTGTTTCTATTTTTTTGGCATCGGCAGTTCCTGTAACTACTTTGTTTTCTTTCAAAAAACTACCGTATTGCTGAAATGCCGATGGAAAAAGCTCGCTGTTTGACACAAAATTCAAATCTTTTTTTCCAGTAAATGGGTTTGTAACACACGAAAAAACAGTAAAAATGACTGTTGCAAACAAAATAATTTTTTTCATTTTAAAAAAATTTTAGACAACAAAAATACAACAATTTTTTATGCAAAAACAAATAATAAAATCAAATTTACGATCAAAATAAACTACTATTACTGTAAATATTATTTCTCGAAATAATCAAAATAATAGTGCCAAAACCAGATTATTGAAATATATTTTGCAATCACAATTTCACAAGTAGCAAAAAACAACAACAAGATTGTTGCTATATATTTCGCATTACATTTGATATTATCTTTGTTTTCAATTAAAAAACTGTAATTTTGCCAATATTTTATTGCCCTTCACATTTTAAAAAAAGTGGGGCAAAAAACATCAAAAACTAAAAATTTTAGTAAAAAAAAGCAACAAAATGGCCAAAGAAATTTTAGAATGTTCGTTCTGTGGACGCCAAAAAAAAGATACAAACCTGCTCATTGCGGGTATCAACTCTCATATATGCGACAAATGTATCGAGCAAGCACACGGTATCGTGATCGAAGAAGCACTTGTTAGCAATAGCAATAACCAAGCAAATTCAGATTTGGTGCTACAAAAACCAAAAGAAATCCGTGCCTTTTTGGACCAATACGTTATAGGTCAGGATCAAACCAAAAAAGTAATGGCCGTAGCGGTTTATAACCATTACAAAAGATTGATGCAACAACACAGCCATGACGATGTAGAGATCGAAAAAAGCAATATTATTATGGTTGGACAAACAGGCACCGGAAAAACATTAGTTGCAAAAACCATCGCCAAAATGCTCAATGTACCACTCGCCATTGTAGATGCAACAGTACTTACCGAAGCCGGATATGTGGGCGAAGACGTAGAAAGTATTTTGACAAGATTACTCCAAGCAGCAGATTATGACTTGTCAAAAGCAGAGCGAGGTATCGTTTTTATAGACGAAATAGACAAAATTGCACGCAAATCAGACAACCCATCAATCACCCGCGATGTATCTGGCGAAGGCGTACAACAAGCACTTCTCAAACTCCTTGAAGGCACCATTGTCAATGTACCACCAAAGGGCGGGCGCAAACACCCAGATCAAAAATTTGTAGAAGTAAATACCCAAAACATCCTATTTATAGCCGGTGGCGCCTTTGATGGTATCGAGCGCATCATCTCCAAAAGGCTCAACAGGCAAGCCGTAGGATATACAACCTCCAAGAACACAGATAACATCGACAAAGAAAACCTATTGCAATATATAATCCCAAAAGACATCAAAGATTTTGGACTTATTCCAGAAATAATTGGGCGATTACCCGTGCTTACCCATCTGGATCCACTCGACAAAACAACCCTCAGAGCCATACTCACTCAGCCCAAAAATGCCCTAATCAAGCAATACCAAAAACTGTTTTTGATGGACGAAGTCACCTTTGAAATCAACAATGAAGCCCTCGATTATATTGTTGACAAAGCCCTGGAATACAAACTTGGCGCACGTGGATTGCGCTCCCTATGCGAAGCCATACTTACAGATGCCATGTATGAATTGCCGAGCTCAGACCAAAAAACACTCAAAATCGACTTTGATTACGTGCAAGACACCCTAAACAGAAACCTGCTCAAAAGATTAGAAATAGCCTCCTAAAAAATTAAAATCACGCCCAACAACGTGATTTTTTTTTTGGATCACACCACCCGTTCAGCACACCACCTGTCCCGCTGCACACTATATCTTTTTGGATTTTCCGAAAAAGAAAATCCAAAAAGGATGCCGTTGCATCGGGGATAGTTTAGAACAGTAGGGTTTTCTAGACTTTTTTGACAAAAAAAGGTGTAAAAAACAAGATTTATGCGATTGATTTATGACATCCCTAAAATGTTATTTCCACACAAACCTTTAGAATATGTTCTGCCAACAAAAACACAACCTTATACTTGTGCACGGTTATAATAAACACCTTTTACAACAATAATTTTTTTGATTTCTGAATATCCTTGTTTGATACAACGTTGTCTGTTTATCTATTCTTGTTTTGAAACCTTAAACCCACTAAAATCGCCCTGATGCAGCGGCATCCTTTTGGTTTTTTTCTTTTTCAGAAAAAAACCAAAAGATATAGCGTGCAGCAGGACAAGTGGTGTGCGAGACGGGGTACTGTGCGCCAAAAAATAGCTAAATTTGATTTTTTTGTCAAAAAACAAAATGTATAACTACTTAGTATAGAATTTTGTGTAGAAAATTATCGGTTTTTAATGCGGATATCCACAAAACAAAACCTACAAAAAAACAAATGCTATAAAATGTTTTGTATTTTTGCCAAAAAATCAAATTGATAAAAATTGGAAACATAATTTTGCCCGATTTTCCATTGTTGCTCGCGCCAATGGAGGATGTGAGCGACCCACCATTTCGTAGATTGTGCAAAGCCCACGGAGCAGATTTGATGTATTCTGAATTTATTTCGTCTGAAGGATTGATTCGCGATGCTATCAAAAGCCGACAAAAATTAGACATTTTTGACTATGAAAGGCCCGTTGGGATTCAAATTTTTGGTGGCGACGAGGAGGCAATGGCACTTTCGTCAAAAATTGTTTCGACCGTCAATCCAGATTTGATTGATATTAACTTTGGCTGTCCCGTAAAAAAAGTGGTTTGCAAAGGTGCGGGAGCTGGGGTTTTGAAAGACGTCGATTTGATGATTAGACTTACCAAAGCCGTGATTAGAAGCACCAATTTGCCGGTGACCGTAAAAACCAGATTGGGCTGGGACGAGCAAACTATCAATATAGACGAGGTTGCAGAAAGGCTGCAAGACATAGGTGTTCAGGCACTTTCGATTCATGCACGCACAAGGGCGCAAATGTATAAAGGGCAGGCAGACTGGTCGCACATTGCCCGTGTCAAAAACAATCCTCGTATTGTAATGCCTATTTTTGGCAATGGCGATATTGATTCTTGCGAGAAGGCGCTACAATTCAAAAACGAATATGGGGTTTACGGTATTATGATAGGACGTGCCGCAATTGGCTATCCGTGGATTTTTGATGAGATCAAACATTTTTTTAAAACCGGCACCCATTTGCCAAAACCAACGATCGAAAATCGTGTCGAAGCCGCCAAAAACCACCTTCAATGGGCAATGGATTGGAAAGGTGAAAAATTAGGCATTTTGGAAACACGTCGTCATTATACCAATTATTTCAAAGGATTGCCCGATTTTAAAGAACATCGAATGAAAATGGTTTCTAGCGAAGATCCCGAATTTATTTTTAAAACCTTTGATGAGGTTTTAGCATTATACCAAAATCACAAAAGCAACCTTGTTTTTTGATCAAAAAAACATACTTTAGCACCAAAAAATATGAAATCTATAATTATCTTGTTTTTTATCGGTTTGTTTGGCTTTTTTCAAAGCAAGCAAATTGATTTTTTTGGCACAAAAATTAAAGTTAACCCTATTTGCGAAGTCAAAAATTCGACTGTTTTTTATCAAAAAAACTTGCTCACCTGGCTCGATGCACCGCCAGAAATGTTTAGAAATATGATTTTATCAAAAGTAAAAGAAAAAATCGAAACCGAAAAATATGCAGAAGTTGGCACCACAGATTTGAATATTAAATTATTGAAATTCAAATGGTTGGGTAAAATTTCTAAATTCAAAAAAGAAAATAATGACAGCATTACGAATTTTATTCAGCTATATGCCACCATAAAAGGCAAAGAGCGATTGCTGATGATGGTTTATAAAACCCCAAAAAATGAAGCTTTTCGAATACCCAAATATTTTGATTTTTTGACCAAATAATAGCTAAAAACAATAATAATTTTTAAATAGATAGCCATGCTAAAAGGATTTTTTCATGTTCCGACACCAGTCAATGAACCCGTAAAACAATATGCCCCCAACTCGCCCGAAAAAGCAGCCGTTTTGGCAGCATACAAACAAATGTGGCACACACAAATTGATGTGCCTTTGTATATTGGAAATCAAGAAATTAGAACAGGAAACACCAAAAAAATGACTGCGCCACACGACCATCAACACCAGGTTGGTCAGTACCATCTTGCTGAAAAACAACATGTTGAAATGGCAATTGCCAATGCACTCGCCTCAAAACAGCAGTGGGCTAGCATGGCGTGGGAACAGCGTGCGGCTATTTTTTTGAAAGCTGCCGAACTTATCGCAGGACCCTATCGAGCCAAAATAAATGCAGCAACAATGATTGCACAATCCAAAAATGTTTTTCAAGCAGAAATTGATGCCGCTTGTGAATTGATCGACTTTTTGAGATTTAATGTTGCTTTTATGTCACAAATTTATAACGACCAGCCCAAATCAAATTCTGATATGTGGAACAGATTGGAATACCGCCCACTTGAGGGTTTTGTGTATGCCATCACACCATTTAATTTTACGGCTATTGCCGCAAATTTGCCCGCGAGTGCTGCCATGATGGGCAATGTTGTGGTATGGAAACCAAGTGATAGCCAAGTTTTTTCGGCAAAAATTATTATCGACGTTTTCAAAGAAGCCGGTGTTCCAGATGGGGTGATTAATGTCGTTTTTGGCGATCCCGTGATGATTACAGATACTATTTTGGCAAGTCCAGATTTTGCAGGGATTCACTATACCGGTTCAACGCACGTTTTTAAAGATTTGTGGGCCAAGATAGGTGCCAATATCCACACCTATAAAACCTATCCACGCATAGTGGGCGAGACCGGAGGCAAAGATTTTATCATTGCTCATCCATCTGCAAATATAAAACAAGTAGCAACCGGAATTGTGCGAGGTGCGTTTGAATTTCAAGGGCAAAAATGCTCTGCAGCCTCTCGAGCTTATGTACCAAAAAGTATGTGGGAAAGCCTGAAAGCAACTTTGATAACCGATGTAAAATCGCTCAAAATGGGAAGTCCCGAAGATTTTAGTAACTTTGTAACCGCCGTGATTCACGAAAACTCTTTTGACAAATTGGTCACTTTTATCGAGCAAGCCAAAATAGATACCGATGCCGAAATTTTAGTTGGCGGAAATTATGACAAATCTGTAGGTTATTTTATAGAGCCTACTATAATTGTAACTACAAACCCGCACTATACCACTATGGAAACCGAGCTATTTGGCCCTGTAATGACTATATATGTCTATGACGACCAAGATTGGACAGCAACTTTAAAGTTGGTAGATACCACCTCTGAATATGCTTTGACGGGAGCCATTTTTAGCCAAAACCGCTATGCTATCGAAGAAGCTACGGTGGCTTTGCAAAACGCCGCAGGCAATTTTTATATCAATGACAAACCAACGGGTGCCGTTGTTGGTATGCAACCTTTTGGTGGTGCACGAGCTTCTGGTACCAACGACAAAGCAGGGTCTGCGCTAAATTTGTTGCGCTGGGCATCGCCAAGAACCATCAAAGAAACATTTGTAACCCCAGAAAATTACCGTTACCCATTTTTGGGCGAATAGTTTTTTATTTATAAAGTCGAAATTGAAAGTTTTTAACGCCATCAACACATTTCAGGCAACATCAAAAACCATCGTTACATTGGGTACTTTTGATGGCGTTCATATTGGACACAAAAAAATTATCGAAAAGCTGGTTCAAACCGCCAAAAACTGCCAAGCAGCAAGTTTGGTGCTTACTTTTTTTCCGCATCCGCGCATGGTTTTGGATCAAAAAAATGGTATCGCTTTATTAAATACCATAGCCGAAAAACAGGTTTTGTTAGAAAAAACTGGATTAGATCATTTGATTATTCATCCTTTTGACCAGGCATTTTCAAATTTATCTGCTGAAGAATTTGTAAAAAACGTGTTGGTAGATGGTTTCAATATTCAAAAAATTATCATTGGTCACGACCATCGTTTTGGTCAAAATCGAAGTGCAAATATTGACGACTTGATTGTTTTTTCAAAAAAATATCATTTTGAAGTCGAGCAGATTTCTGCACAAGAGATAGATGATGTTGCGGTTAGTTCAACCAAAATTAGGAATGCTTTACAGCAGGGCAACATTGTTTTGGCCAACCAATATTTGGGCTATCCCTATACGATTTCGGGCATTGTCGAACACGGAAACCAGCTTGGGCGCACCATAGGATTTGCTACTGCAAATTTAAAAATAGATCAAAGCTTCAAATTGATACCAAAAAACGGTGTCTATGTAGTACAAAGTATCCTTAATAAGACAACTGTTTTTGGGATGATGAATATTGGGCTGAACCCCACTGTTGGCGGCGAGCTTCAAAAAATTGAAATTCATTTTTTTGATTTCAATGATAATTTGTATGACCAAACCATCACAATTTCTATTTTTGAAAGACTTCGTGACGAGCACAAATTTGCGAATGTCGATGAGCTGAAAAAGCAGTTGGAAAAAGACAAAGAAAAGGCAAAGGCTTTTTTTGAAAATAAACCGCTTTGAAAACCAAAAACGCTATAAAATAGCTAAATTTGCAACGCAATAGCCAATCAAAATCAAGCACAAAAATGACAGGACTCGTATATAAATCTACCGGAAGCTGGTACACAGTCAAATCTACCGAAGGAGATTTTATCGAATGTCGCATCAAAGGCAAATTTCGCATCAAGGGCATCAAAAGTACCAATCCAATTGCCGTTGGCGATCTTGTTGATTATGAGCTCGAAGAAAGTTCAGACACTATCACCGGATTGATTTTTCACATCCACGAGCGCAAGAATTATATTGTTAGAAAATCGGTCAATTTGTCGCATCAGATGCACATTATTGCCTCAAATCTCGATTATGTTTTTCTGTTAATTACGATCAATAATCCGCCAACGACCACTAATTTTATAGACCGTTTTTTGCTTACTGCCGAGGCTTATAATATTGAAACGGTTTTGGTTTTTAACAAAATTGACACTTTTGATGCCGAAACCAAGTTGGAACAACAATATTTGCAACACGTTTATGAAAAAATCGGCTACAAATGTTTGCCCATTTCTTCGATAGAAAACCAAGGAATTGAGGCACTCAAAGCGATGATGAAGGACAAAACAACGATGTTTTCTGGTCATTCTGGCGTTGGAAAATCAACTTTGGTAAATGCGATGGAGCCTTCGCTGCATCTAAAAACCAAAAACATTTCAGAGCAAAGCAAGCAGGGGCAACACACGACAACGTTTGCCGAAATGTATGATTTGAGTTTTGACGCACGCATCATTGACACACCCGGCATCAAGGGTTTTGGGGTTGTAGATATGCAAAAAGAAGAGATAAGCGGTTATTTTCCTGAGTTTTTTAAACTCAAAGACCAATGCAAATTCAACAACTGTTTGCACAAAGAGGAACCGCAATGTGCTATTAAAAAGGCGTTAGAAACAGAAGATATTTCGTGGTCACGATACAAAAATTATTTGCATATTCTGGAGGGCGATGAGGAGAATTATCGTACAGATAATTTTGACGAAGATCGAAAAGCCAGCGACGAAACCAGAAGATAATACCAAATAAAAATACAATAGTTATTTAAAAATAGATGTAAAAATAGTTTTCAACAGTACAAGATTTTTTCAGAAAAAATACATTTCTTTTTAGTTAATTTGCCGTTAGTATGAAACCACAAAACCAAGTTATTTTATCGATAGGAAGCAATCAAGGTGACCGGAAGCAGCAGCTTCAAAATGCAATAGATATGGTGCATATCGAGATTGGCACCGTCATCAAAGTGTCTGATTTGTATGAAACCGCGGCTTGGGGTTTTGAGGGTGATCTATTTTTGAACGCCGTTATTTTGATCCACAGCCAAGTGGCTCCGTCAAAAATTATGACCAAAATTATTGCTGTCGAAAAAAAATTGGGGCGTCAACGAAGTACGTCAAAACAATACGAATCACGAGTAATAGACATTGATGTTATTGCGATAAACCAAATGATTATCAATACAAAAACCTTGATTGTGCCGCATCCACAGCTTCAAAATAGGCGTTTTGTGTTGCAGCCAATGTTGGATTTGAATTTGGATTGGGTGCACCCAATCTTGAATCAAAATACGGAAACGCTGTTGTCCAATTGTTGCGATAATGGCAGTAGCAGCAATATTGGAAAGTTGGTGTCGCCCTTGTCGGAGTTACAACTTTTTGATTTTAATTATATCGCCATCGAAGGCAATATTGGTGCCGGAAAAACCACACTTACCAACAAAATCGCTGAAGATTTTAATGCCAAAACTGTTTTGGAACGCTTTGCAGAAAATCCTTTTTTGCCAAAATTCTACAAAGACCAAGCCCGATTTGCATTTCCGCTAGAAATGTCTTTTTTGGCAGATCGCTATCAACAACTTACAGACGATTTGGCACAATTTGATTTGTTTAAGGATTTTTTGATTGCAGATTATCACATTTTCAAATCCTTGATTTTTGCCAAAGTTACGCTTGCCGAAGACGAATTTCGGCTCTACAAAAACCTGTTTGACATTATATACAAAGAAATGCCAAAACCAGATTTGTATATCTATTTGTATCAAAACACCGCGCGGTTGCTGCAAAACATCAAACTTCGTGGGCGTAGTTATGAACAGGATATTCCTGCAGCATATTTAGACAAAATCAATTTGGGCTATCTT
>JANNBA010000168.1:0-4559 GCA_031384845.1 Bacteroidota bacterium | reverse complement strand
GTAAACAAAGCCCCAGCAGGAACAATTGGCGATCTAGCACAAGCCTTAAAAGAAATGTGCAATGCAGATACCGAAATAAAAATAATAGGAACCCGTCACGGCGAAAAATTATACGAAACCCTTTGCACCCGCGAAGAAATGCAAAAAGCCGAAGATATGGGTGATTTTTATAGAATTCCGGCAGACAACCGCGATCTGAATTATGCACAATATTTTTCGGAAGGCGAAAAAGACATTGCCGCCATCGAGGACTATCACTCACACAATACAGACCAACAAGGTGTTGAAGGCATGAAAATTTTGCTCGCCAAACTACCACTTATTCGCAAAGAAATTTTTGGCGAAAATGTGACACAAATGCCAGGATAATGAGCAAACCAAACTTAATATCCGGAAACGTTCATGCAGATCAAAGAGGTAAAGTGCGCTATAACAACGATTTTGATGCCGCTGCAATCAAGCGAATGTATGTAATCGAAAACCAAAATCAAACAATGATCAGAGCTTGGGTAGGTCATCAAATTGAGCAAAGATGGTTTTCGGCAGTTGCAGGAAGTTTTGAAATTCAACTCATAGCAATTGATGATTGGCAGAATCCTTCAAAAAATTTATCAAAACTCATTTTCAAACTTGATGCCGAAAACATGACAATATTGCATATTCCAAAAGGCTTTGTCAGTAGCATCCAAGCACTCCAAGACGATGCAAAGCTACTAGTTATGGCTGATTATTTGATTGGACAAACAACAGACGAATATAGATTTGAACCCAATTATTTTCAACCATAAATAAGATGCTAAAAATAGGAATCACAGGACAAGCAGGATTTGTAGGAAAACATTTATACAATACCTTGGCATTATTTCCAGACGAATTTGAACGAATAGATTTTCAAAAAGAAGTATTTGAAGATCAAAACCTAATTGATGTTTTTGTCTCAAACTGTGATGTTATCGTGCATCTTGCAGCCTTAAACAGACACAATGAACCACAAGTAATTTATGATACCAATATTGGATTGGTTCAAAAATTGATTCACTCATTAGAAAAAACCAAAAGTAAAGCACACCTTATTTTTTCTTCATCAACCCAAGAAGAACGAGACAATTTGTACGGAAAGTCTAAAAAAGAAGGGCGTCAATTGATGCAAAAATGGGCCGAAACGGCAAACGGAAAATTCACAGGCTTTATTATTCCAAACGTATTTGGACCCTTTGGACATCCAAATTACAATTCTGTAATAGCCACTTTTTGTCATAAAATAACCCACGGAGAAACTCCAACTATTGAAATAGACGGCGAGTTGAAACTTATTTTTGTGACAGAATTGGTTGCCCATATCATAGAAGCCATCAGAAGCAAACAAGGTAATGCAGAAGTGATTGTGCCGCACACCGCAGAGGCAAAAGTAAGCGAAATTTTGTTGCTTTTAGAAAGCTATAAAAACCAATATCAAGACAACGGAATAATACCAAAATTGACCAACATATTCGAAATCAACTTGTTCAACACCTTTCGTTGCTATATGGATATCGAAAATCATTTTCCAGTCAAATTTATCGAACATACCGATCCACGAGGTGCTTTTGTTGAAATTATCAGACTGCAAGTTGGCGGACAGGTTTCGTTTTCGACTACCGTTCCTGGCATCACCCGTGGCAACCACTTTCATACCCGAAAAATTGAAAGATTTGCAGTCATAAAAGGTGAAGCGTTGATTCAATTGAGGCAAATTGGCACTCAAAAAACCCTCGATTTTTATCTTTCGGGAAGTGAACCAGCTTATGTTGATATGCCAATTTGGTTTACGCACAACATCAAAAATATAGGAACCGAAGATTTGTACACTATTTTTTGGATCAACGAATTTTATGACCCAAATGACCCCGATACTTTCTTTGAAAATGTATAAATTTGTAAACGAATACTGTATAAATAAAAAAAGATGAAAGCAAAACTAAAAGTGATGACCGTTGTAGGCACACGACCAGAAATAATTAGACTCTCACGAGTAATGGCAGCACTTGACGCCTCTGATGCGATCGAACATATTATTGTGCACACCGGCCAAAACTATGATTATGAACTCAATCAAATATTTTTTGAAGATTTGGGTATTCGTAAACCAGATCATTTTTTGAATGCTGCTGGAGCCACGGCTACAGAAACGGTAGGTATGATTTTAATCAAAATAGACCCGCTTTTGGGATCAGAAAAACCAGATGCTTTTTTGGTTTTGGGCGACACAAACAGTTGTTTGTGCGCCATTCCAGCAAAGAAAAGGCATATTCCTATTTTTCACATGGAAGCCGGAAATCGTTGTTTTGACCAACGCGTTCCAGAAGAAACTAACCGCAAGATTGTAGATCACGTTTCAGACATAAACTTGACATATAGCGATATTGCTCGCGAATATTTGCTTCGCGAAGGTTTGCCAGCCGATAGAATTATCAAAACTGGGTCGCCAATGTTTGAAGTTTTAAACCATTATTTGCCAGAGATCAATAGCTCAAAAATTTTAGAAAAATTAGAGCTTACAGCAAATAAATATTTTGTAGTTTCGGCACACCGGGAAGAAAATATCAATTCCGAAAAAAACTTCAATGGGCTAATGGAAAGTCTCAATTTGATTGCTCAAAAGTATGGATATCCCATCATTGTAAGTACACATCCACGAACTCGAAACATGATTGACAGCAAAAAAATAGCGATGCGTCCAGAAGTTCAGTTTTTGAAACCGATGGGGTTTAATGACTATAATGCGTTGCAAATGAACTCTTTTGCGGTGCTTTCAGACAGCGGAACCATATCTGAGGAATCTTCGACATTAAATTTTCCAGCACTCAATATTCGAGATGCGCATGAGCGTCCCGAAGCGATGGAAGAAGCAGCTGTAATGATGGTTGGACTAAATCCAGAAAGAATCATGCAAGGATTGACCCAATTGCAATATCAAAAACGAGGTGAAAACCGAAATTTCAGACCTGTAGCAGATTATTCGATGCCTAATGTTTCAGACAAAATGGTGCGCATCATTTTGAGTTATACCGACTATATAAAAAGAGTGGTTTGGAGCGAAAACTAAAAACATGAAGATACTTTTTGTTTCACAATATTTTTATCCAGAGGATTTTAAAATAAATGATATTGCTTTCGATTTTGTCAATCGGGGGCATGAAGTGACTGTGTTTACTGGGAAACCAAATTATCCTCAAGGTAAATTTTATAAAGGTTACAGTTTTTTTGGAAAATCAAAAGAAAATATTAATGGTGTTGAGGTCATCAGAATCCCGCTGTTTCCAAGATTAAATAGCTCCGGAAAATATTTGGTTTTGAATTATTTATCCTTTATATTTTTTTCATTTATATTCAAATATAGAATCAAGAAACAATATGATATTGTTTTTTCACATTTGCCATCACCTTTAATTGCAGCATTACCAGCAATATGGTTCAAAAAAAAATGTAACGCCAAACTATATTTATGGGTTTTGGATTTATGGCCTGAAAGTGTATTGGCTAACACCAAAATAAAAGATGGTTTTTTGTTAAAAAGTTTGAATAAACTTATAAAAAAAATCTATGTTGCCGCTGATGTTATCCTTATAAGTTCTAAATTTTTTGAAAAATCTATTCTTGAAAAAGGGGAGCATTTAGAACAAAAAATCAAATATTTTCCAAATTGGGCGGAAGATGTTTTTTTAAAAAAATCGGTTCAGAATATACCAAACTTACCCAAAGGTTTCAACATCATGTTTGCTGGAAATATTGGAGATTCACAAGATTTTGAAGCCATTTTGGAAGCAGCAAAACTTTCTAAAAACGATCAGATAAATTGGATTTTGGTAGGCGATGGGCGCAAAGTAAACTGGATTAAAGCCGAAATAGAAAAACACCAATTGCAAAATGTATTTTTGATGGGTCGTCACCCAATTGATGCCATGCCTTCGTTTTTTAAAAAAGCAGATGTTATGTTGGTTTCACTAAAAAAGAGTCCTGTATTTGCCCTTACAATTCCCGCAAAAGTACAAGCATATATGGCTTCTGCAAAAATAATTTTGGGTATGTTTGACGGTGAAGGTCAGCAACTTATCAACGATAGCAAATGCGGTTTTGCAGTTGATGCTGGTGATTTTAATTTCTTGTATCAAAAAGCACTTCAGCTAAAATCTTTATCAATTGAACAACGACAAGAAATGGAACAAAATTCAAAAAACTTCTATGAACAAAATTTTTCTAAAACACAATTGTTTGATTTTTTAGAAACCGATTTTAACAACCAACTATAATGTCTTTAAATAATATCTTTATCACAGGATCAACGGGCTTTGTAGGCGCAAATGCCACCACATATTTTGAAAGTCTTCAAAAAAAGACTATTGGTGTTTCTAGAACGGCTATACCCCAAACCAATACGGTTGATTATAATACATTTTTTCAGCTACTCAAAACCGGAAATAATGCCGTCATACATCTTGCAGGGAAAGCCCACGATTTGAAAAAAACAACCGAAACCAAGGCTTATTTTGAAATAAATTTTGAGCTGACCAAAAAAATAT
>JANNBA010000155.1:0-5648 GCA_031384845.1 Bacteroidota bacterium | reverse complement strand
TGCTCGATTCTGAACTTTTTTTGATGTAAATTCGAGATAAACTTTATTTGGTTTTTTGTAACCATAGAAATTTTGTACTTTTGATTAAATTTATGTCAATTTGAAAAAATTTAATACAAAAATAGCATTATTTATCTTAATCGGACTTGTTTTTTCGGATTGTAATTCATTAAAAAAAGTGCCAAATGGCAAATTACTTTTAGTAAAAAACGAAATCAAGGTTGATGGCAAACTTTCAAAAGACGAGTTTGTAAAAAATTTGGTGCTACAAAAACCAAACAGTTCAGTTTTAGGCATACGATTGCCGCTTAACTTGTTCAACCTTGTTAAGAGCAATTATGACTCGATTTATAAAGCCAAATTTACCAACAATCCAGACAAATTCAAACGCCAAAGTTGGTTGCTATCGGCCAAGCAAGTAGAACGAAAAGGGCACTCATTTTTGTATGAAGGACTTGATAATTTGTTCAAAAAAATGGGCGAACCACCCGCAATAGTTGACAAAAACAAAATCGACAAATCTATAATTCGGTTGCAATCCTATTTTTTTAACCACGGTTATTTTAACACTGCCGTCACCTACAAAATCGATACGATTGCGCCCAAAAAAGCAAAAGTTACCTACATCGTTTCAAACGGGAAAGAGTCAAAAATAGACAGTTTGTCAACAAAAATTTATACACCAGAACTTGACACCTTATACAAAAAAGCACAAAATCTCGCGGTTTTAAAAGTAGGCAAACCCTATAACAGTCAGGATTTTGATAGCGAAAGAGAACGCATAACAACCCATTTTAGAAACAACGGCGTGTATTATTTTCAACAAAGTAACATCAATTTTGACATAGACACCGTTGGCACTTTTGGCAAAACAAATATCAAATTAATCATCAATGACCAATTGGTTCGAGAGGGAGATTCAACAACTACAAAACATTTTAAAGTGTTTAAAATCAGCAAAGTAAATATTTTTATTACAGACCCAAAAGAAAAAAACAAAACCGTGTTTACAGATTCAATCGTTTATAAAAACCATACTTTTTTTAGTAACAAAAAATTAAAATACAAACCACAAGCCTTGACAGATGCCATTTTTATTGCACAAAATTCCTTTTTTTCTGACCAAAAAACCAATTTGACAAACCGATATTTAAACAACCTAAACGTTTTTAATTACCCATCGATTTTATACAAAATTGATACAAACGACACGATAAACAACAGCCTTATTGCCAATATCGTACTTACTCCAAAAGACAATTTCAAAATTAGAAACAGCCTTGATCTAACCCATTCAAACATCCAAGATTTTGGAATCACGGGTCTCACTTCAATCACAATTCGCAATGTATTTAAAGGAGCCGAAACCTTTGAATTTGCACCCCGATTCAATTTGGGATCTTCTAAAGATTTGGCAAATCCCAACAATAATTTTTTTAATATTTCAGAATTTGGAATCGATACAAAGCTTAATTTTCCACGTATTTTGATGCCTTTCAAGACAGAAAAAATCATCCCAAAAAACATGATTCCTTCTACGGTTTTAAACCTTGGTTTTGCCAAACAAAAAAACATAGGGTTAGACAAAGAAAATTTTACAGGATCATTAACTTATAACTGGACACCCCAAAAAAACAAAACCGCAAAAATGGATTTGCTTAATTTACAATATGTTAACAATGTGAATATTAACAATTATTTTAATGTCTATAATTCTTCGTATCGAGCCCTAAATACTTATGCAAAACTCTATAATACCAACCTCGATTTGCTTGATAGCAACGGCAATTTGACTATTCAAAGTGGTGGTGCAACGCAGTTTATAGACGCCGTTTTGAACGGCTCAACACTAACAAACGATGACGTTTTAAAAAAAATTAGCAGCATCGAAGAAAGACGAAAGCGATTGACAGAAAACAATTTGATTTTGGCTACCAATATCACTTTTTCAAAAACCACAAGAACCAATTTGAACGACAATAATTTTTATAGTTTTAAAACCAAAATCGAAGAAGCCGGAACACTTTTAACCCTTTTTGCAGCGGCGTCAAAATCGTTGGATGGTCAAAAAACCAAAAAAACCATTTTTGAAACAGAATATTCTCAATATTTTAAAACCGAAGTCGAATTTGTAAAACATTGGGATCTTGCCAACGAAACGATACTGGCGGCTCGAGGTTTTTTGGGCGTTGCAATACCCTACGGAAACTCGTCATCTGTGCCGTTTTCGCGAAGTTATTTTGCAGGCGGATCCAATGATATCAGGGCTTGGCAGCCATACAGTTTGGGCCCGGGAAGTAGTGGTGCCACCAACGATTTTAACGAAGCAAATCTAAAATTTACGGCAAGCGCAGAGCTGAGATTTAAGATTTTCAACAATTTTAAAGGAGGACTATTTGTAGATTCTGGAAATATCTGGAACGTTTTTGATAATATAACCGAAAAAACTGCCGTTTTTGAGGGTATAAATTCACTGAAAGACATAGCAATAGGGTCTGGATTTGGTCTTAGATATGATTTTAGTTTCTTTGTTGGTCGTCTGGATTTGGGTTTCAAAACGTATAATCCCGCCAATATCGAAGGTCAAAAATGGTTTCAAGATTTTAATTTTGCGCATTCCGTTTTAAATATCGGAATTAATTATCCTTTCTAAAAATAAAAATATTATTTTTGCAACCATAAACTAACCAAAAAAAAAAATGAGCCACAACATAAAACCGGGCGTTGCTACAGGCGACGAAGTTCAAGCAATTTTTGCTTATGCAAAACAAAAAGGATTTGCATTGCCAGCCGTAAACGTAACAGGATCAAGCTCAATAAATGGCGTTCTTGAAACCGCAGCCAAATTAAATGCTCCCGTAATCATTCAGTTTTCAAACGGTGGCGCACAGTTTAATGCTGGAAAAGGCTTGTCAAATGCCAACGAAAAAGCAGCAATTGCAGGCGGAATTGCAGGCGCAAAACACATTCATACTCTTGCCGAAGCCTACGGTGCTACCGTGATTTTGCACACAGACCACTGCGCCAAAAAATTATTACCTTGGATCGACGGGCTTTTGGACGCCTCTGAAAAACATTTTGCCGAAACCGGAAAACCGCTCTACTCCTCACACATGATCGATTTGTCTGAAGAACCAATCGAAGAAAATATCGAAATCTGTAAAACCTATTTAGAGCGAATGAGCAAAATGGGCATGACCCTCGAAATAGAATTGGGTATCACAGGTGGCGAAGAAGACGGCGTGGACAACTCAGACGTGGACAGCTCAAAACTATATACACAGCCCGAAGAAGTAGCATATGCCTACGAAGAGCTTTCAAAAATAAGCCCGAGATTTACAATAGCAGCCGCCTTTGGCAACGTACACGGCGTTTATAAACCCGGGAATGTAAAATTGACCCCAAAAATTCTCAAAAATTCTCAAGATTTTGTACAAAATAAATTCAATACCGGAGCCAATCCAGTTGACTTTGTTTTTCATGGTGGATCAGGCTCTACACTCGAAGAGATCAGAGAAGGCATTTCTTATGGCGTTATCAAAATGAATATAGATACCGATTTGCAATTTGCTTTCACAGAAGGAATTAGAGATTATATGGTACAAAATATCGACTATTTGCGCACCCAAATTGGAAGTCCAGACGGAGCCGAATCGCCAAACAAAAAACATTACGACCCCCGAAAATGGTTTCGCGAAGGCGAAATAACCTTCAATACAAGATTAGCACAAGCATTTGCAGACTTGAATAACGTGAATACGTTGTAAAACCAGTTATAAAATTACAAAATTTTGTAAAAATGAAAATCAAACAAGATACCGAATGGTAAAATTTAGTATTATACAATTATAATCTAAAAAACAAAAAACATGGCTTGGTTTAAAAGAACAGAAAAAGGCATCACCACAGCAACCGAAGACAAAAAAGATGTTCCAAAAGGACTGTGGTACAAATCGCCAACCGGAAAAATTATAGATGCCGACGAGTTGGCACGCAATCTATGGGTAAGTCCAGAAGACGGCTTTCATGTAAGAATAGGCAGCGAAGCCTATTTTGAAATCCTTTTTGACGACAATCAATTCAAAGAATTAGACGCCAAAATGACCTCAAAAGACCCACTTCACTTTGAAGACACCAAAAAATACGCCTCCCGCCTCAAAGAAGCCATGGAAAAAACCAAGCTCAAAGACGCCGTTCGCACAGGTGTAGGCAAATCAAAAGGCAAAGAATTGGTAGTCTGCTGCATGGATTTTGCCTTCATTGGCGGATCGATGGGCGCTGTCGTAGGCGAAAAAATTGCACGAGGCATCGACTATGCCATCAAAAACAAGACCCCCTTTGTGATGATTTCAAAATCTGGAGGCGCCAGAATGATGGAAGCCGCCTACTCACTCATGCAACTCGCCAAAACATCTGCAAAACTCGCACAATTGGCCGATGCAAAACTCCCCTACATCTCACTTTGCACAGACCCAACAACAGGCGGCACCACCGCATCATACGCCATGCTGGGCGACGTAAATATCTCAGAACCAGGAGCTTTGATTGGATTTGCAGGCCCAAGAGTAGTACGTGACACCACCGGAAAAGACCTCCCCGAAGGATTTCAAACCGCAGAATTTGTCTTAGAACACGGCTTTTTAGATTTCATCACCCCACGAAAAGAACTCAAAGACAAAATAAACCTCTATTTAGACCTAATTCAAAATAACGAAATTCGATAAAAAAACCCGATATTTCTCTGTTTTTTTTGGGCGTGCCCCTAGCGGGTCGGTCTCCGGCTCCCGCTCTTTTTTTTGGGCTGAAAAACGCCCAAAAAAAAGGAGCTCCGCCTTTGCCCTCACGCATGTCGCAGCAAGACTTTTACCCGTTTGATACAAGATCCATTTTCAAAAATTGATTTATTGGTTATTTACTCTATTTTAATTGGGTTCTAAACTCGGTTGATAATCAAAACATCTTTGGTCAGATGCTCTAAAACAGCTAAATACCTGTGTTTTTTATATGATACCTTCCCCATTTTGATTGCCTAAATGGGGCAACCCATTCACAATCAAGCCCACAAATAAGCTTTGACAAAAGGCGTTGGCTGTCCTTCTAGCATTGTCATTTGAATCTAACCCCAAGCGCCAAACAAGCGTTTCTCGACAACTGTATCACCTTATGTTTTTGTCAATAATGTTGCGCATTAGGCATCGCTATTAATGTAAATGATAAAAAGCCGAGATAGTTTGCATGATTGGGTTTGTGCTAAAATTTTTAAACAATGTATATTTGTCCTATAATGCTTCCAGACTGTTTTGCCCGCAAAAAATGTTAAACCAACTTACACAAATTTTGCTCAAATACAAATACACAAATAAATGCAAAATACTCTTTGTCCAGATGATAAGAAAAAATGGGAGAGCTCCTCCTTTACCTTCTCGCAAAACGATAATCTAAGACAAAATAAGTTTTTAAAATACTTTTTAGACGGAAGAAGATGGTAAAACACCCTTTATATTAATCACAAAACGCTATTTATTTTTTTAAAACTTTAAGAATTTGAGTCCCTGTTTTCAAAAAATAAATACCGTTTTGCATTCCCTCCAACACAATTTTTTCAGGAATACGAGTGTAATTAGCCATTTTCCTACCCTGCAAATCAT
>JANNBA010000111.1:0-4605 GCA_031384845.1 Bacteroidota bacterium | reverse complement strand
GACAGCCAATTCGGAGTCCAAAGCAAGTCACTGCAAGGGTTTGTGCGATGTCTGGCGATTGTGTTCCGTCCCAAATAAAGCCTTCGGGGGCAATGTTATGTAGCTGGGTTTTGGTAAGTTTGATGTGGTGCTTTTCAAATTGTGTGGTCACACCAAACGCTTCATATAAAGCTGCTAATGTGCTATCTCCCTGCAAACTATGTTTTTTGTAACTCGAAAGTTCGAGCTGCGACCCGATTGGCGAAAGTGCCATGATGGCATAAAAATAGGAGGCCGATGACCAGTCACTTTCTACAATAATGGGCGTTGTGTGGCGTAATATCGGGCAAAAAAGCAGGTCGATTTGGTTGTTTTCAAATTGGGTTTGAATGCCAATTTGAGCAAGCAATTCTAATGTCATTTTGATATATGGCGCGGAGGTAACACTACCTACAAGATTAATTTTCAAACCATTATTGAGTTTTGGTGCAATCAACAAAAGTGCTGATATGTATTGTGAACTGATGTTGGCATCGAGTGAAACTTGATTGTTTTGAAGTTTTTTTCCGTTTATTTTTATGGGCGGAAATCCGTGGTTTTCAAGATATTGAATATCGGCACCAAGTTGGTTCAGGGCATCAACCAAAATTTTTATTGGACGTTGTTTCATCCGTTCAGAGCCTGTAAGAATCACAGTTTTGTTTTCGACTGTGGCAAAGTAGGCGGTCAAAAAGCGCATGGCCGTTCCGGCATGATGGATGTCGATGGTCTCATTTTGGGTGGTTAGGGCGGCGGTCATTACGATTGAGTCGTCTGAGGTTGAAGTGTTTTGCAATATCAATTCGGGATATAGGGCTTGCAGAAGTAGCAATCGGTTTGTTTCGGATTTGCTGCCACTGATTTTGATTTTTGACTTCGATATTAAGGTAGATTTTTGGATAATAGCGTTCATTTTGGTTTATGCGTTTGGAATTGTAGTTTGTTTTTGTTGATAATAAGCGGTTATTTTTTTGGCTTTGGCGGGACCAATTACCTGTGATATCGCAGTTTCTGTGGCCAATTGTAGGCGCTTGACGCTCTTAAAATGTTTGATGAGCGTTTCCATTGTTTTTTCGCCTATTCCGTCGATAGATTCGATAGACGAGTTAAGGGCGGATTTGCTGCGTTTGTCTCGATGAAAGCCAATGCCAAAACGGTGTGCTTCGTTGCGCAAAAATTGGATTACCTTGAGTGTTTCTGATTTTTTGTCTAAATAAAGGGGTATGCTATCGCCGGGATAAAACAGTTCTTCAAGGCGTTTTGCAATGCCAATAACGGCAATTTTGCCACGCAAACCCAATTCGTCAATGCTTTTCAATGCCGACGAAAGTTGTCCTTTTCCTCCGTCTATGATGACGAGATTTGGCAAAGGTTGGTTTTCGTCAAGGAGTCTTTTGTAGCGGCGAAAAACCACTTCTTCCATCGAGGCAAAATCATTTGGCCCTTCGACGGTTTTGATGTTAAAATGGCGGTAGTCTTTTTTGCTAGGCTTTCCGTCCTTAAAAACCACACAGGCCGCCACAGGATTGCTACCTTGAATATTGGAATTGTCAAAACATTCGATATGGCGTGGCTCGACAGTCAGTCGCAATTCTTTTTGCATTAGCGCCATGATTCTGTTTGTATGCCGCTCTGGATCTACAATTTGAAGCTGTTTGAGCTGCTCGATTCTGTAAAATTTGGCATTGCGAATAGAAAGTTCCAAAATTTGTTTTTTGTCGCCCAATACAGGTACTGTTATTTTTATTTTGTCGCCAACTTGAACCAAAAACGGCACAACTATCTCGGTCGAAAGCAATTCAAATCGGTTGCGAAGCTCGATTATTGCAAGTTCAAGTAATTCATTATCAGTTTCATCCAGTTTTTTTTTGATTTCCATCGTGTGCGATCTAATAATCGAACCGTGGGCAATTTGCAAAAAATTGACAAAGGCAGCACCCTCGTCTGAAACGATCGAAAAAACATCAATATTATTAATTTTCGGATTGATGATTGTAGATTTGGATTGATAATTTTCGAGCGTTTGTATCTTTTCTTTGATCTTTTGGGCGGCTTCAAACTGCATGTCGTCAGCCATTGCAGTCATTATTTTTTTGAAATTCTTGAGGCTTTCTTTAAAATTACCTTTCAAAATTTCGCGAATAGCATCCACCTGATTTTGATAATTTTCGACAGTTTCAAATCCTTCGCACGCGCCTTTGCAATTGCCAATATGAAACTCCAAACAGACTTTAAATTTGTGACTTTCAATATTTTTTTGGTTCAAATCAAAATTACAAGTGCGAAGCGGATACAACTCTTTGATCAAATCCAAAATGGTAGCAACCGTTTTGAAATTGGTATAAGGCCCAAAATATTCTGAACCATCTTTGACCATTTTTCGGGTTGGAAAAAGCCTTGAAAACGGCTCCTTTTTGATGCAAATCCAAGGATAACTTTTGTCATCACGAAGCAAAACATTATAGCGGGGTTGTAATTTTTTGATCAAATTGTTTTCCAACAATAGCGCATCCGTTTCAGTAGGAACCACAATATGCTTGATGGTGACAATTTTTTTGACCAGCACATTGGTTTTGGCAGTATCGTGAATTTTATTAAAATAAGAAGCCACCCTTTTTTTCAAATTTTTGGCTTTTCCAACATACAAAATCGTGTCGTCTTTGTCATAATATTGATACACGCCGGGGCTATCAGGCAAAGTTTGGATTTGAAGTTGAAGCGAGGGGTTTTGCATTTTTTGAACTCAATTGGAAACAGATCATTTCAAAATCTGCAAATATTTTTTATATAAAAATCAAACAACATCGCAAAAATAATAGAAATTCAGCATTTCTATCGTCAAAAACAATAATAATTCGAGTTTTTTAATAACTTCGCAAAAAAAACACAAAATGACATCAATTGCACAACAATTCGGCATGACCGAAGCACTCCAAAAATTAGGAATTTCAGCCCACAACAACGGCACCTCAACCGGAACAAAGCATTTTTCGTCAGGACAAGATTTAGAAAGCCACTCGCCCGTTGACGGCTGCTTGATTGCTACCGTAAAAACCACAACGCCCGAAGATTATGAAAAAGTAATGCAAGCAGCAACCGCCGCTTTCAAAACATTTCGGCTGATGCCAGCCCCACATCGTGGCGAAATTGTAAGACAATTTGGCGAAAAACTACGTCAAAACAAAGAAGCACTCGGCAAATTAGTATCTTATGAAATGGGAAAATCCCTGCAAGAAGGCTATGGCGAAGTGCAAGAAATGATCGATATTTGCGATTTTGCAGTTGGATTATCACGACAATTGCACGGTCTGACCATGCACTCCGAACGCCCCGGACACAGAATGTATGAACAATACCATCCTATGGGCGTTGTTGGAATCATTTCGGCCTTTAATTTTCCGGTAGCCGTTTGGGCTTGGAACACCGCTCTGGCATGGATTTGTGGCGACGTTTGCGTCTGGAAACCATCAGAAAAAACACCACTCTGCGGCATCGCCTGTCAAAACATTATCGCACAAGTAATTCAAGAAAACAACCTCCCCGAAGGCATCTCATGCCTGATAAACGGCGATTTTAAGATTGGCGAACTCATGACCGCAGACAAACGAATTCCGCTAATATCAGCCACAGGATCTACCCGAATGGGCAAAATTGTAGCCCAAACCGTAGCCGGACGATTGGGCAAATCACTGCTAGAACTTGGTGGCAACAACGCCATCATCGTGACACCCGATGCCGACATCAAAATGACCGTTATAGGAGCCGTTTTTGGAGCCGTAGGCACCGCCGGACAACGCTGCACCTCTACCCGAAGATTGATAATTCACAGCAGTATTTATGACAAAGTGCGAGACGCAATTGTAGCCGCCTACGGACAACTAAAAATAGGAAACCCCCTTGATCAAAACAACCATATAGGGCCACTCATAGACCACCACGCCGTCGAAATGTATCAAAATGCGCTGACAAAAGTTGTTGCCGAAGGCGGCACATTATTAGTCGAAGGTGGCAAACTTTCTGGCCCAGGATATGAAGGCGGATGCTATGTAAAACCAGCCATTGCCGAAGCCAAAAGCCATTTTGAAATCGTGCAACACGAGACCTTTGCCCCAGTTTTGTACCTCCTACAATATGATGGCGATGTAGAAAACGCCATCGAAATTCAAAACAATGTCGCACAAGGATTGTCCTCGGCCATCATGACCAATAACCTGCGCGAAGCCGAAAGATTTTTGTCGGTTTCAGGTTCAGATTGCGGCATCGCAAACGTCAATATTGGCACCTCGGGAGCCGAAATTGGTGGCGCATTTGGCGGCGAAAAAGAAACCGGTGGCGGTCGCGAATCCGGCTCTGATGCCTGGAAAATCTATATGCGACGCCAAACAAACACCATCAACTATACCACCAATTTGCCATTAGCACAAGGCATCAAATTTGATCTATAAAATACTTTTTCTTTGGGCGTGCCCCTAACGGGTCGGTCTCCGGCTCCCGCTCTTTTTTCTGGGCTGAAAAACGCCCAGAAAAAAGGAGCTACGCCTTTGCCCTCACGCACACCAGCATGAGCTAGGCATAACGTTTTCAAAA
>JANNBA010000054.1:0-12918 GCA_031384845.1 Bacteroidota bacterium | reverse complement strand
GTGAATCAAGCAACCCCAATTGTGCTTGATGCCACCGGAAACGGATCTATTAATACTGGGAATTTGGCCGCATTGACAGGGGATTATACCTACAAAATTGAAAATATTACAACTGCAGGCACAAATCCTTGTACACAAATTATTACAAATCAATCTACCCTTGTAACTGTTGTGCCCACGCCAATAGTAACATTCTCTGCCCAAAGTGCAGGAATATGTTTAAACGCAACGGCATCATTGGAATTTGTTGGAACGCCATTGGCAAATGTTATATTTTATGACGGTACAACCAACCATAATATTCAACTATCGGCAACTGGAACCTACACCTACGTTTCGGCTCCTCTGACGGTAAATACTACTTTTCAATTGATTAGCGTTGCTGCGAATACTACCCCAATTTGTTTGCAAAACATACCTGCATCAAATCCAAATGCTACTATTTTGATTAGTGTGGGATTACCTACGGCAGCAATTGCACAAAATATTACTCCTATTTGCAGTGGTGCATCCACTTTAATTGATATCACTGGAACTCCGAACGCAATTGTATCATTCAATGTAAATTCAGTTTTAAGTGCAACAACAATCAATTTAGACGCAACAGGAAACGGAGCCATTAACACCGGAATTTTGACGACTTTGGCAGGAAATTATATGTATGAGATTACGAGTGTTGTTACTTCTGGAACATCACCATGTACAACAACTATTTCGGGTCAGCAGACTTTAGTTACTGTAAATCCTTCGCCATCAGCCACTATCGCACAAAACATTGCTGCTATTTGCGAAGGCAGTGCCACCTCGATTGCTATTTCTGGAACTGCAGGAGCATCTGTTGTTTATAGCATCAACAATGTTGTTCAAGCAACTCCAATTGTGCTTGATACCGCTGGAAACGGAACGATTAGCACAGGAAATTTGTCAATTCTGACGGGCAATTATACTTATAAAATAGAAAATATTACCACCGCTGGAGCAAATGGGTGTTCGCAGATTATTACAAATCAAACTACACTAATTACAGTTATCGGCACACCAACAGCTACCATCGGCACCTCAAACAACACGGTTTGTTATGGTGCAGCTGCAACTTTGAGTTTTAGTGGAACACCATTGGCTACTGTAACTTTTACAGACGGAACAGCCAATTATAGCCTTAGTTTGGATGCTCTGGGCTACTTTGATATACCAACAGCCAACTTAAACACTAATACAACTTTTACCATATTGACAGTTGACTCTAATACTACTCCTCCGTGTATTGCAACAATTCCAGCTGGTACTTCGTCTGCCATTTTAGCTATTGCGGTGCTACAACCCACAGCAACAGTTGGTTTGAGCAGTATTGGTATTTGTTCTGGAACCTCAACATTATTGACCATTAACGGAACACCAAATGCCACAGTTGCCTATACTATAAACGGTGCAAACTCCACTACAATCGCTTTGGACGCAAGCGGTGTTGGAACAATAGATACGGGTATTTTGAATTATAATTCGGTTACAAATTTGGTTTATAAATTAGAAAATATTACCACAACAGGATCTTTAATTTGTACCCAACCAATTATAAACCAAGAAACAACCGTAACCATAAATCCTTTGCCTAGCGTAGCATTTTCAGCTCAGTTTGCTACAATTTGTTCTGGGGCAACCAATATGATTAATTTTGTAGGAACACCGAACGCAACCGTTGTTTTTTGGGACGGAACAAGCAATCAAACAATTGTTTTAGACAATTTAGGAAAATTTAGCTTTCCAACTTTGGCACTTATTGCCGATACAACCTATCAACTTATTAGTGTAGAGGCCAATACAACACCATCATGTCTGCAAACTTTAACCGGAACAGCAAATTCGGCTACAGTAGTTCAGGTTGTTATTCCTGTGGCAACAATAGACAAAGCAGATGCACAAATTTGCGCAGGTACCAATGCCTTAATCTCAGTAGTTGGTTCCCCAAATGCAACTGTGGTATATACCATAAATGGTTCAAACTTGACTACAATGCTTTTGGATAATCTAGGAAACGGTTTGATCGATACAGGTGTTCTAAATACTACATTGCCCATTATTTTTACTTATAAATTAGAAACTGTTGCCATTGGTGGCGTTTTTCCATGTATAAAAAACATCAATGGTGAGATCAAGACCGTAACGGTTATGCCTTTGCCGTTTGTTACCATTCAAGCAAGTAGCAATAGTATGATTTGCGAAGGCGCAAAAGCAGAAATAATATTCAAAGGTACACCAAATGCTTTGGTATTATACACTATAAATGGTGGAGCAAATAAGAGTATTACACTAAACTCTTCAGGCGATTTTATACTTTCAACAGGGATTATAGAAAACGACACTACCATTCAATTAATAAGTGTATCTACCAATAATTTGCCAACCTGCAGCCTTATATTGACAAATTCAATTACGATTATTGTAAACAAAATTCCTAATCCAAACCTAGATCAAGACGGCTATATTTGTGTTGATGCCATTACAGGGATCACCTTGAAAACCTATTCATTAGACACCGGATTGAGCGTTACAGATTTTGATTATCAGTGGTATGGCCCTAATGGATTGATTGTTGGCGCCACTCAAAATTTCTACAACGCATCAGAAGTAGGAACCTTTTATGTCATAATTACAAATAAAACAACAGGTTGTATCAGAAAAGATACCGCAAAAATTATTCAATCTATTCCTCCAAAAAGCATTACTGCAAAAGTAGTAAGTGATTATTTTGATGAAAATGCAACAATAATTGTAGCTGCACTTCCTTCAGGTGGCGACTATGAATATGCATTAGATTTTGGCCCATATCAAACTAGTAATGTGTTTACAGGAGTATCCCTTGGTACACATGATGTACGGGCTCGAGATATTAAAGCTTGCGACGAAGCAAGCCCAGTTTTGGTAAAAGTAATTGGATATCCAAAGTTTTTTACACCAAATGGTGATGGAATTAACGATTATTGGAATATTTCTGCATTAAATTTTCAATCTAGCGCAAAAATTTATATATTTGACCGCTCTGGAAAATTGATTAAGCAAATCAGTTCAACTGGTCTAGGATGGGATGGTACTTTCTTAGGAAAACCAGTGGCAGCGGATGATTATTGGTTCACTATAGAATATTTAGAAAACAACGAGAATAAAATTTATAAAGCACATTTTACATTAAAACGATAACATAATGAATTTAAAAAGAGGATATTTAGCATTACTTTTGGTTTTTATATCACAAATTTCATTTTCTCAGGAGGGAATTGCAGTGTATTCTGACTATTTGTCGGATAATTATTACTTATTACATCCGTCTATGGCAGGTGCGGCAAATTGTGCCAAAGTAAGATTGACAGCCAGACAACAATGGTTCGGTCAAGACAATGCACCAGCCCTTCAAACTTTAAGTTTCAACGGTCGAGTAGGCGAAAAATCTGGTGTTGGAATTGTAGTTTTTAATGATGTTAATGGTGCACATTCACAAAAAGGAGGAAAACTTACTTATGCCCATCACTTGATGTTTTCGCGCAGCGAAGTAGATCTAAACCAGCTATCGTTTGGTATGAGTGCAGGGCTAGTAGAAACACAGCTAGACGAAACTGCATTTCCAAATAATGGAGTGCCTGACCCACTAATTTTGGGTGGAATTCAAAAAGCGAGCTACTTTAATGTGGATATTGGAGCTTCCTATAATTATTTAGAGTTTTATGCACACCTTACGCTAAAAAATGCTTTGGCTTCAAAACGTCAAATATATTCTGATGTAGAATCAAATAATTTGAAAAAGATATTGTTTACAACAGGATATGTTTTTGGAGATAGCGAAAGACTTCAACTAGAACCTTCAATATTATTTCAATATACGAGCGAAACTAAAGAAAAACTGATTGACTTGAATTTAAAAGCATACAAAGATTTAGAAATCGGGAAAGTTTGGGCAGGTTTGTCCTACAGACGAGGATTTGATGCAACAGAATATTTAACAAATGGCGTGGTTGCAAACCAAAAACTACAATACATAACACCAATATTAGGCTTCAACTATGACCAATTTATGTTTGCCTACACCTATTCTCAATTGATGGGTGACATACAGTTTGACAATGGTGGATTCCACCAAATCACGCTAGGGGTAAACTTGTTTTGCAAAAGAGAAAAATACGATTGTAACTGCCCTGCAATCAATTAAAATTAAACCATATAGTCCCAATTTATTGGGACTTTTTTTATATAAAATTATGCTTATTAAAACCGTAAACGGAAAAACTCCAATTATTCCAAAAGATTGTTTTGTTGCAGAAAATGCAACAATAATAGGTGATGTTTCATTTGGAGTCAATTGCAGTGTCTGGTTCAATGCGGTGATTAGAGGCGATGTAAATAAGATAAGAATTGGAAACAAGGTAAACATTCAAGACGGGGCGGTCATACATTGCACCTATCAAAAACACCCAACAATAATTGGAAATAATGTATCTATTGGCCACAATGCCATCGTACACGGCTGTGTGATAAAAGACAATGTTTTGATTGGAATGGGTGCCATCGTCATGGATAATTGTATTGTAGAATCAAACGCAATTGTTGCGGCAGGAGCCGTGGTTACTCAAAATACTGTAGTGCCATCAGGTACCATTTTTGCAGGTGTTCCTGCAAAAAAAGTTAAAGATATAGACCAATCAAATTTTGCGGGCGAAATAGACAGAATAGCAAACAACTATGTTATGTATGCCAGCTGGTTTCAAGAATCCTAAAACACCTTTCTATGATTTTGATAACAGGGGCAACCGGATTTGTAGGTACTCATTTGATGCTTCACTTGTTAGAAACTGAACAAAAAGTCAGAGCGATATATCGCAATGAAGCCAAAATTAAACAAACAAAATATCTTTTTTTAGCCCAACAAAAACAACATTTGTTTGACAATATCGAATGGCTTTTTGCTGATATTACAAATATACCAACGCTAGAAAAGGCTTTTGAAAATATTGATTTCGTTTATCATTGTGCAGGAATGATCTCGTTTGACCACAAAGATGAACACCAACTTCGCAAAGTAAATATTGAAGGAACCGCAAACATAGTGAATTTTTGTTTACACAAAAAAGTTAAAAAGTTGATACACGTTAGCTCGATTGCTACTTTGGGAAGTATGACCAATAACGAGAAAAAAATAAATGAAGAGGCAATTTGGAATCCAGAAATGAAACATTCAGATTATGCAATTTCAAAATATGGTGCTGAAATCGAAATTTGGCGCGGACAACAAGAAGGTTTGAAAGTAGCGGTAGTAAATCCAGGAGTGATTTTTGGAAATTGGTGCGCAAATGCTGAAGACAAATCACACAGTATGACAATTTTTAGAAAGATTCAAAAAGGGCTAAAATTTTATACAAATGGTAGTACAGGTTTTGTTGGCGTTGGGGATGTTGTCAAAATAATGGCCATGTTAATGCAAACAAACAACCATGGCGAAAGATATATTTTAGTAGCCGAAAACCTAAAATTTCAAGATGTATTTGTTAAGATTGCACATCATTTGAAAGTAAAACCGCCAACAATAAAGATAAAAAAACGAGTGGCCAATAAACTGTTGTTTTGCTATAGCTTATTATCTAAAATATTTTTTAAAAAACAGCTGATTACCAAGATGATAGCGCAAACACTTTACGAAAAAAACAGTTACGACAATCTTAAAATAAAAAAAACTCTGAAATTTGAATTTGAAACTATAGCATCTTGCATCAAAAAAATCGACTATTATTAGGAGAAATTATTTCTTATTTTGAGACTTTTTTTTCATCAAGGTGTCAATTTCAGCTTTTTTAGTTTCTAATAATTTGTTTACCTTTTCATACATTTTGGCGTAATTTGCAATGTCTGAAGCATAAAATTTGTTGCTTTTTGCAAATTGTAGGCTATCAATACTGTATTTTTTGTAAATACAAATTGGGGAATTCAACTGTCGTGCCTCCAAAGAAGAAATATTTATACCCCGTATCGCATCTAAAATTACCAAATCATGTAGGATCTGAACCATTTTTTCTTCGGGAATCAAATTAGTAGGAGGGTCAATTGCAGGATTTTTGCAACAAATTACCATATAAAAAACAAAAATAATTGCAATTATTTTTTTCATGTTTTTAAAATTATCTATTAAATAATAAACGTTGACCGCAGCGAATATCTTTCACTATATCATTTTCATACACCAACTGTCCATTTACAAAAGTATGGGTTATTTTTGAATTAAAAATTTGGCTTTCAAATGGAGACCAACCGCATTTTGAAAGTATATTTGATGTACTTACTTGCCATTGTGAATGGATATCAACTAGGACTAAATCAGCAAAATAGCCAACTTTTATAAAACCTCTTTTTTCAATTTTAAAAATTTTGGCCGGATTATGAGACATTTTTTCTACAATTTTTTCTATAGAAATCTTACCTTTTTGAGCCGCTTCAAACATCGCTACAACAGCGTGTTGCACCAAGGGTCCGCCAGAAGGTGCTGTAAGATAAGGTTGTAATTTCTCTGCACATGTATGCGGCGCATGGTCTGTAGCAATCACATCAATGCGATCATCTAGCAGGGCTTTCCAAAGAGCATCTTGATCGTTTTGCGTTTTTATGGCTGGATTCCATTTGATAAAATTGCCTTTAGATTCATAATCCTTATCACAAAACCATAGATGATGAACACAAACTTCAGACGTAATTTGCTTGTCCTCAATTGGAATATTGTTTTCAAAAAGTGCAGTTTCAATTGCTGTCGAAACATGAAATATATGCAATCGAGCCCCCGTTTTCTTGGCCAAAGCAATTGCATTAGAAGAAGATATAAAACAGGCTTTTGCGCTTCTAATTAATGGGTGTGCTGCTGCAGGAATATTATCTGAATATTTCTTTTTAAAAATTTCAAGGTTGTTTTTGATGGTAGTTTCGTCTTCACAATGCACCGCAATGAGTAATTTTGTGTTACTGAAAATACGTTCCAAAGCCGCTTCATTATCAACCAACATATTGCCTGTTGAAGACCCAAGAAAAATTTTGATACCTGCTACATTTTTTGGATTTGTTTTCAAGATTTCGTCTAAATTATCATTCGTTGCACCTAGCATAAACGAATAATTTGCATACGAATTTTGGGCAGCAATTTGATATTTTTGTTCCAAAACCTCTTGGCTTACAGCATTTGGTATTGTATTTGGCTGCTCTATAAACGAGGTGATACCACCAGCCACTGCTGCACGAGATTCAGAGGCAATGTCGCCTTTGTGGGTCAAGCCAGGCTCGCGAAAGTGTACTTGGTCGTCTATAGCACCCGGAATCAAAAAATTGCCTTTGGCATCAATAATATGTGTGTTTTCTTTGGGTAAAATCAACGGTTGAATTGCAACTATCAATTGATTTTCAATCAATAAATCGCCTTGAAAAATCTGACCCTCATTTACAATTTTTGCGTTTTTTATAAGAATTGAACTCATATTTTTTATTTTGAAAGATAATTTTTAAAAAAATAACTTCGGATTAAATTTAAAATTTAAAAAATGAAAATAAAACCTTTAACCAAAATTTCATACGAAACAAAAATACAACTTATACCAATCATAACCATCAAATAGACCAAAAAACTTGTGTCTTCTTGAGTTGCTCCAGCCTATTAATTTGATCAGATTAGAAAAAAGCTTGAGTAATACAAAATATAAAATAATCTAAAAAAAGCGGGGATTTATCCGATACATTTGGTTATATTTCTAGATGAGAATAATTAGGGGTTTTACATAAAACAAAATGCCAACATATAGTTGGCATTTTGTTAAAATAAGTTGTTTTGATTAGTAAAACAATGCTCTGTTATCTTCTATTTTCGCATCCGTTTTTAAGGCACCAATTACTCTTCCGGCAGCCGAAGCATTTTGCTGGTTTAGTTTAGCGATATAATCTGAATATACAGTCAATGTAGGTGCTTTCACAACTGTTTTGGTTTTTAGCACAAAAACGCCAGAGTTTCCTTCGATTGGCAAAGATATTTTGTTGCCAATGGCAAAAGCAGTTGCAACTACTTTAGCCTCCATCCCTACGCCTTGCAAAACAGCATTTTCGGCAGTCAAATCGGAGGCCGTTTGCACTGTAGAACCGCTAGCTTTTGCAATGGCTTCTAGGGTTGAACCTGTCATTTTGGCTTTAATTTTTGCAGCTTTTTTCTTATTTTTCAATATTGTTTCAACCAATGGTCTTGCTTCTTCAGCTGTCATTAATCCCTCATCACTTTGAGTTTTTAATTTTACGATAACATGACCAATATTCACAACTTCAAATCTTTTGACATCTCCAATATTGGTTTTTGAATCAAAAGCCCATTGAACGATTTGACGTTGGTTTGTTATTGCACCAACAGTTTCGTCCATTGCCTTAATTTTTACTTTTGGATTTACAGTTAATGTATTTTTTTTGGCTAATTTTTCAAAATCTTGATTGGCAGCATCCATTTCAAACTGTACTGCTTTTGCAAAAATCTTATCTGTAGTAGCTTCAGATGCTTCTATTTTTCGAGCAATTGTAGCTAATTTCACAGCATCTTGCTTGTCTGTAACGTTGATAATATGATATCCAAATTCTGTTTCGACCAATCCAATTTTACCAATTGGGTTTGCGAAAACAAAATCATTAAATTTTGGCGTCATTTGTCCTTTTGAAAAATAACCCAAATCTCCACCTTGTTGTTTTGAAGAGTCATCAGAAAGCGTGAAAGCTTGCATCATAAAGGATTGTGGGCTTGCGGTTACAATCGCCATAACTTCTTGTGCTTTTGCGGCAGCTTCTTCTTTAGTGCGGGTTACAGTTGCGGCTGCACGTGTAGCCCCTTTGTATGCTAATAAAATATGACTTGCTTTTGCTTGCGCCCCTGCTTGTCTTCCCATCCCTCGGCTTATGGCATAATATCCATCGTATGTATAAGGGCCATATAATTCGCCAACTGCAAGGCTAAATAGCTTTTCGGCGTGGGCTGCAGGCAAATCTTTTTTGGCTACATAAGTAGAGTCAAAAGGTTTGTCTGAATTGGCGTTTACATATTCTGCTACGTTTTTAGCACTTTTAAAACCTTGCAAAGTATCATTTTTTCCAGTGGCTTGGTTATATACCACACTTCCTGTCAGTGATGCGTTTATGGCATTTTTTACTTCATTTTCGTCCTCTGCAGATGCTTTTTCTTCAATCGAAACATATTCTACTTCTCGATTTGCATCAGATTTATACTTCTTTTCGTCTTTTTTTATAAAAGCTACAACCTCGTCATCGGTTACTTTTACATCACTATCTTTTATGGAGGAAAACAAAACCGAAACATAATCAAAGTTGACTTTGTTGGCTTCCATTTCATATTTTAGTTTGGCCTCTACAGTTGTGGTATAAATTCCTGCTTTGATCAAAGTGCTATAAATACCGTATTTGGCATTCAATGAAGCATCTTTTTCACGATCTTTTAAATTTGCTGCAAGTGTTGGGTTTGATTTGAAAAATTCTTTAAATTTGGCAACATCAAAAACGCCTGCTTTGTTCAGAAATTGTGGATTTTGACCAATGTCTTGGCTCTGTTTAAGAACTTCCATAATTTGGCTTTCGCCAACATTGATACCCGCTTTGTCAAATTCTGTGTTTAATAAAGCGATGGCAACTTCTTGTTCCCAAACACGGGCTACTGCTTGAGTAGTGGTCGTATTTTGACCTCCTTTTTCAACATTTGCTACTTTTAATCTAAAGTCGTCGATGATCAAATCTGTACCGTTTACAGACCCCACATTTCGAGAACTTTGACTAAAAAGGTTGCTATGCACCAAATCGCCAATGATAAAAGCGAATAGACCAAAGCCTACAAATAATATTACGAGAAGCGAACGTTGTCTAATTTTTGATAAAACTGCCATTTTTATAGTTTTTAATTTTAAATTCAGTTTGCGAAAATACAATTATCTATCGAATTATAGCAATAGTTGTGTCATATTTTGCAATAATATTTGTTTTTTCAAAAAAATTATGGTTTTTGATATTTTTTTTAGACAAAAATAATGATTTTATTACTTTTTGTATCGGTTTTCAAACTTTTTTGCAAATTTGCGTCTGAAAAAAAACATGAAAACAGCCCCGATCCCAAGCGCTAAACTTGCCCAAGTAATTTCGTTTTTTTGAAAAAATTTTATAAAAAATTCAAACAAAAATAAAACAGCAAAAACCAGATACATATAATGTATGTTTTTCAAAATTTGCATCGCTATATTTTTTTAGATTGATTGATTATTCCTGTTGCCGTTTGATAATTAATAATTTTGAAATTTTTGTCAAAATCGATTCCTTCGCCCGTTGTCAACCCTTTATTTGGGTCTGTAAAAGTAAAATGTTTTTCTGTATAAAACCATTCGTTTTTTTGATCATAATAAAGTTGTTGTGTCTCTAAAACTTGACCGTTTTCTGATGTAAGTTTTACGTTTTTTTTCAAATCGATAATATCTGTACCTTTATAAGTAATTGCATAATCTGATTTTACAAATATTTTATTTGCTTTATTATCATATAAAGTCACATTTATTCCGTTTGGAAATTCAGAAAACGGGTATCTTACAGCGGCATAATCTTTCATTTTTTTGGCCAACAAAACCACTTTTATTTTGCCCGAATCGGTATATTTCAACACAAAATTGTCTGCTTCTCCAGTTGGTGAAAATTCTGAGAAATTAATTTTTTGAATTTTTTGAAAAGTATTTTCACAACCAAAAAGCAATGGCAAAATTGTAATTATAAATCCTAATAAAGCAGCCTTTTTTTTCAACAGGAAAATGGTATAAGAGACATATTAATCGTATTTGCTTTTTACAAACCAAAGGTCACTAAGAGACAAACTAATTCTAAAATTTATATAATTTTCTTCAATCAAATTGGCAGTAGTTGTGCCACGTTGACCAAATTCTGCACTAAAATTGATGTTTGATAATCGGCCACCAACTGGCAAACCAAGACCAACAGTAACAGCTTTGTCTGTAATAGATTGATTTGAAATTACCAACCCCGTATTTTCAAACCGAAGTCCAGCACGATATACAATTCGGTCAAAATAATTGGTAAATGAATTGTATTTTGGAATATAAAAACCACCTATCGAATATTTTTTGGCGTTTTCATAACCTACATTTGAAATATCGGTGAAGCGATTTCCAAAATTATTTAAAGATTGCAAATTGATTTCGGCACCAACCATCCACTTTTTGTTGACACCAAAACCTGCTCCAATTGCTACGGTATTTGGTAATTTAACAGTAGTATTGGCAACTGCAATATCATTTTCGTCAATTGGAATACCGTCTGTTATTGTCGAATACTTTACGGTTGCTATCTTCCTTGTGTTGGTTAATTTCAAATTACTTTCTGGAGTAAACGTAAAACTTCCAAAAAAATCATACTTGTTTTTGATTTTTTGTGTAAACGATACGCCCGTATTAATATTCAAACCTGAAACCGAAGATGTGTTTAATTCGCGTGTTCCGTATTGAATATTATCCAAAAAAATCTCGTTTGTGGTTTCAATTTGACCAAAATGATAATTCAAATCCAACCCAAAACTCCAATTTTGATTATACTTGTATGCGCCACCCATAAAAATTTTGTTGATGTCGCCATTACCTTTGAAATTTTTACTGCCCGCAGTTTCGTTGATTGTTTTAATTTTGTAACCCACAGACGAAAAAGGCATAAGCCCAATAACGGCTCCAAATTTTCCCATCGGAATTCCCAAAACCATATAATCAATTTGGCTTCTTCTTGCGTTTTCTGTTTGTGTATTGGTTTTGAAAGTAGTTTGTTTATAGCTTCCTCCCAAGGCCAAAGTGGTGAGTTTCAAACTGGCATACGAAGCGGGGTTTTGCAAATTTAGGTGAATGCTGTCTGGATAAACACCAAGCCCACCCATAGCACTTGTTTCTGCAGTTCCTTTAAATTTGACATCGCCAATTCCATAAAAAGAATAAGGCGAAGCAGTTCCTTCTTGTGCAAAAATGGCTGCCGAAAAAAGCAAACCAATACCGAGGATAATTTTTTTAATCATTTTTGATTTTATATTGAAAAGTGTGGTTCAAACTTTCGAGCAGAAAATTTGAATTGGCAAATATGGCATTTTTTAATCGTTTTGCCAAAAAATCTGCATCTCCGCCCGTTAAAATTATTATAAAGTTTGAATATTCTTGTTTTAATTGGTCAATAAAGCCATCGATTTCAAAAATCAAGCCATTTACAACCCCTGAATGTATCGATTGATTGGTTGAATTTCCTAACAAATTTTCGGGGTTTTCGGTTTCCAAAAGTGGTAATTTGTCTGTATATTGATGCAATGCAGCGTAGCGTAATCGAAGTCCTGGCGAAATTGCACCGCCAAAATACCGGTTGTCTTGATCTATAAAATCAAATGTAACGCAGGTGCCTGCATCTATCACCAATCGGTTTTGATTTGGATATTGCAACACCGCACCCGAAGCCAAAATCAACCGATCGATTCCTAAAGTTTGTGGCGTTTTGTATAAATTTTTGAACGGGAATGGGTCTTTTCGGCTTATAAAATGAATCTCGAAGTTGTTTTCAAAAACTACAAATGCCGATTTTTGGACATTTTTTACAGAGCCAACCACAATTATTTTGATTTTTGGAAATTCTGAAATCAATTTTTCGATAGAAATTACTAATGATACTATTTCAAAAACGTCTTTCTGTAAAAGGTTATTCTGTTCAAATACAGCTGCTTTGACTCTTGTGTTTCCAACATCTATGGTTAATATCATTTTTTAAATTTAGTTTACAAATATAAGGAAACAATTTTTTTTAAAATTATTTTGATAAAACAAAAAAACAATTGTATGTTTGCAC
>JANNBA010000050.1:0-8300 GCA_031384845.1 Bacteroidota bacterium | reverse complement strand
GAAGTGATTAAAAGCAATAAAGTGAAACAAAAAAAGATTAAATTTCTCATGACAATCAAGTATTGATTAATATTCAAAACCGCTTATTTTTATAACAACGCTAAAAACATCAAAAAAGTATAAAAAGCACTCATTCCACAGCAATAAGAAACGATTTTAGCATCAAATACTACTGCTAATCTTCTGTAAAATTAACAAAAGATATAACACAAATTTTTTTTTCAACTTTTTTTTCAACTTTAAAAAAAAAAAAGCAAAACCCTTACAAACAATAGGGTTTGCGTAAGGGATAGTGGGTTTTGGATTATTTGGCACTAGTTTAGGCGTTTTTTTCAATTTTTCACAAAAAAAGCCGCCATAGAAACCTACGGCAGCTTTTTTATAAAAGAAAACAGTTTATGCCACAAACCTTTTTGAAACGGCATCCCAATCAATCACGGCAAAAAAAGCTTCGATATAATCAGGTCTTCGGTTTTGATAATGCAAATAATAAGCGTGTTCCCAAACATCCATCGCCAAAATTGGCGTGCCACCACAACCCACATTTGGCATCAATGGATTATCTTGATTTGGAGTGCCACAAACCGCCAATGTACCATCGTTTTGAACACAAAGCCACGCCCATCCCGAACCAAACTGTGTGATGCCAGCCTTGGCAAAAGCCGTTTTGAAACTCGCAAAACCGCCAAAATCACGATCTATCGCCGCTGCCAATGCGCCCGTAGGCTCACCACCGCCGTTTGGCGACATACAATTCCAAAACAAATTGTGGTTAAAAAAACCACCACCATTATTGCGAACAGCCGCGTTTTTTGGATCCAAATGATGCAAAATTGCTTCAATCGTCATACCCTCCAAATCGGTGCCAGCAATAGCGGCATTCAAGTTGGTTGTATAAGCATTGTGGTGTTTAGAATGGTGAATTTCCATAGTTCGAGCATCGATATGCGGAGCCAAAGCATCATAAGCATAAGGCAAATTGGGTAGTTCAAAGGACATGATATAAGTGTTTTAGATTAAAAATTATTTTTATCAAAATTAAACATTTTTATCATACAAAAGACAATTATTTTTGTTTTTTGACCACAACACTCGCCAAGATTTCTTTCAGAAAAACGTTCAAATCCAAACCCTCATTTTCTTTGAGCCCCAATCGCACAATAACCATCTCGTGCGACGGAATAATAAAAATTTTTTGCCCCTGAAAACCATTGCACGAATACAAATCCAATGGCGCATCAGGATAACGTTTGCCGGCATTAAGCCAAAAATGCGCCCCATAATCACCACGAGAACCAACAGCAGGCGTGGCAGCATAGCGCACCCAACTTGGATCCAAAATCGACTCGCCGTTCCAGCTGCCATTGTGCAAATACAGCAACCCAAACTTGGCCCAATCACGCGCTGTAGCCCAGCCATAAGACGAGCCAACATAGTTGCCACTCAAATCGGTTTCGATCAGCATCGAGTGCATACCAATTTTGTCTATCAACGCCGAATACCAAAAATCAAGATATTCTTGCTGCGTTGCAAACTGCTTGCGCAAAATACCCGACAACAAATTGGTAGTTCCAGACGAGTAGTTCCAATGCGTGTTCGGTTCAAATTCGGCTGGCTTCAAAAGCTGGCTTCTGCTCATGTCTGTATCCTCAAAAAGCATGGTCGTAGCATCTGAAATCGAAGCATAATCCTCGCTCCACTCCAATCCAGAATTCATGTGCAGCAAATCGTTGATCGTAATTTTTTTGCGCGCATCGTTTTGCCATTCCGCAATTGGTGCTGGATCAAAAATGTTGATTTTTTTCTGTTTTTGCAAAACACCAAACAACGCACTTGTGATACTTTTTGTCATCGACCAACCCAAAATCTTACTGTTTTTGTCAAAACCAACATCATATTTTTCGGCAATAATATGGTCTTTATATACGACCAAAACCGCCCTACTGCGCTTGATTTTTTGACCCGGAGCGTCAAAGGCAAAATCAACCGCTTTAGCTAATTTTTGATAATCAATCTCCTCAAAAACTTGATCTTTTTGTTCCAAATCACCATACGGAAAAGGCAAGTCGCCCCCCTTTTTAGAACGCCTCGGAGCCAAAAAAGCGGCACTTGGCACCGCCTCGCTATTGGTCAAAACCGCCCCCAATCCAGGCCTATAAATGGCTTTTCGCTTTTTGAGCCCATATACCGATGCCGAGGCAAAACCCTGCGCCTCATCAACCCTGTTGCTCGCCCAATCAATCAGCGGAATATCATTATCGCCGCTTTCTATCGACTCCAAAGACCGATGGTCAATAAAATGTGCCGAAGCAACACTTTTTGCCGAAAAACCCGAAATCAAATCTAATTTTTCATAATTTTTCCAACCAAAATAAAGCACCAAAACCACAAAAACCACTGCGCCAAAACGAAATATCTTTTTCATAAACCTTTTTTTACAAAAATAACACCCTTTTTTGACCTACCCAACAACCCACAACAATTTTAAGAAACCCCCAAGCCATTTTAGAAGAAAAAAAATATAATTTTTTTGGCGCACACCACCACCGCCCACACACCACCTGTCCTGCTGCACGCTATATCTTTTTTTGGGTTTTGAAAAAAACCCAAAAAAAGGATGCCGCTGCATCAGGGCGATTATAGACCTTTTGGGTTTTCAAGACCATTGCCAAAACAGTGGTTTAGTGCAATTTTAAATTTCAAAGCGTATCCAAATTGATATTAAAATGCCCATTTGTGATGTGCTTTACCTCGCCGGTATCTTCGTAAACATCCATTTGAAATGACCCTGTAAACTTTCGTTTATCGGCAGACATCGTTTCAATGTTTATGGTACCAGAATTGTTTTCACTATCATAATAACCCCAAATTCCATTTTTATCACGGCTTGCAAAATAAACACCATTAGACGCGTTATTACATATTGAATTTCCATGACTTAGGTTAAATACGCCTACTGTCGAAAACCCATCTAATAACGATATTGAAAAATTAAATGATATTCCGTACAAATCCATTGATATTTCTTTGTTTTGTGCTCCACAACCAAAAAACTTTATTGGTTTTACAGAAGGATATGGAAAATCTGACCTCCCTTCAGGTACATTAAAAACGCCATCAACATAAAAATAAGCTGTGTTTTCGCCAGTTGGTATTTTAGGGGTAAAATCTTCTTGTTTGTCGCATGAAGTGATTAAAAGCAATAAAGTGAAACAAAAAAAGATTAAATTTTTCATGACAATCAAGTATTGATTAATATTCAAAACCGCTTATTTTTATAACAACGCTAAAAACATCAAAAAAGTATAAAAAGCACTCATGCCATAGCAATAAGAAACGTTTTTAACATCAAATCTAACGGCTAATCTTTAGTAAAATTAACAAAAGATCTAATACAAATTTTATTTTTAGTCTTTTTTTTCAATTTTTTTAAAAAAAAAGCAAAACCCTCAACGGCAGTAGCGGTTTCAACAAGACGAAATGCAGTAGCTTCAATTGTCGCCAAATTTGATATAAAAAACACAATTAACAAAAGTTTCAGCAAAAAACAATTCCAAATGTATTACTTTTGTATTTAGAACTTTTCTAAATAACTATGACCAATTTTGATACCATAAGAGCAGATTTTCCGATACTTTCACAAAAAGTAAACGGCAAACCACTTGTTTATCTCGATAATGCCGCAACCTCACAAAAACCACAAATTGTGATCGACGCCATCGCACAATATTATAGCCAAATAAATGCCAATATTCACCGTGGCGTGCACACCCTGAGCCAGTTGGCTACAGACGCCTATGAGCTTTCACGACAAAAAGTGCAACAACACCTCAACGCCACACACCCCCACGAAATTATTTTTACAGCGGGCACCACCCACGGTATCAATATGATCGCCAATGGATTTGCCGCTATGCTGCAACCCAACGACGAGGTGCTAATATCTGCCATGGAGCACCACAGCAATATCGTGCCATGGCAAATGCTCTGCGAAAAAACAGGCGCAAAACTCCAAGTAATTCCAATGAACAAACAAGGCGAATTGCTTATGGACGATTTTGACAAACTGCTCTCGCACAAAACCAAAATTGTTGCCATCAACCACATTTCAAATGCTTTGGGAACCATCAACCCCATCGAATATATCATCGAAAAAGCACATCAGTTTGACGCCGCCGTGCTTATTGATGGCGCCCAAGCCGTGCCTCACCTCAAGCCCGATATGCAAGCATTAGACTGCGATTTTTATGTCTTTTCAGGACACAAAATTTGTGCGCCCACAGGCACCGGTATCCTGTTTGGAAAACAAAAATGGCTTCGCAAACTGCCACCATACCAAGGCGGAGGCGAAATGATTCAAGACGTCACGTTTGAAAAAACAACCTATGCCGACTTGCCTCACAAATTTGAAGCCGGAACCCCCAATATTGCTGGCGGCATTGTGCTTGGTGTAGCATTAGACTATCTCAATGCCATTGGATTTGACCAAATTCAAAAACAAGAAAAAATGCTTTTAGACTATGCCATGCAACAGTTAGAACAGCTGGAAGGCATCACTTTTTTTGGACAAGCCAAACAAAAAACTTCGGTTATCTCGTTTAACATCAAAGACATACATCCCTATGACATTGGAGCAATCATCGACAAATTGGGTATAGCCGTAAGAACAGGCCACCATTGCGCACAACCCATTATGGCGTTTTTTGAAGTCCCCGGAACCATCAGAGCCAGTTTTAGTTTTTATAACACCAAATCAGAAATAGACCAACTTGTTGCGGCTTTGCAAAAAGCAATTGCCATGTTGCAATAACCATTATTAATTTTTTAAAACCCCAAATATGAAAATATTTTCCATACTCATGACGGCCTTTTTTCTGACAAAAAGCTGTACCACCGTTCCAAAAGCACTACCCCAAAACCCCGTTTTTGAATATACCGCAAATACAAGAGGTTTTTTTCAAAATATCATTATTCAAGACAAAATCATGTCTGTTTCAAACGATCAAAGCGGCGAAACGAAACCAGAAACAACAACACTTTCAGACGAAAGCTGGCAGTTTTTATTGTCTGAATACAAAAAAATCAACCTCGACGAATTGCCAAACTTTAAAGCCCCAACCGAAAAACGAAAATTTGACGGCGCAGCTATCGCAAATTTTAAAATCACAATCGCCGACAAAGCCTATCAAACAGAAAGCTTTGACCATGGATTTCCACCCGAAGAAATCGCCAATTTAATCCAAAAAATACTTGCCTTTATACCTCAAGAAAATGAAAATTAACGACATTCAAGCAGAGATAGTAGCCGATTTTGAACTTTTTGACGACTGGATGCAACGTTATGAATATATCATCGAACTCGGAAAAACCCTTCCGCAAATTGATGAAGAATTTAAAACAGACAACAACCTCATCAGCGGATGCCAATCAAAAGTTTGGCTACACGCCCAAAAACAAGACCAAAAAATCCAATTCACCGCAGATAGCGACGCCATTCTTACCAAAGGAATCGTAGCCATACTCATTCGCACATTTTCAAACCAAACACCTGCCAATATCCTGGCTGCCAACCTCGATTTTATAGATCAAATTGGACTCAAAGAACACCTCTCGCCAACACGCGCCAACGGATTGGTCTCGATGATCAAACAAATCAAAATGTATGCTTTGGCATTTGACGCCCAAAACTAAAAACACAAAACCCTCAAACACAAAACCCTCAAAAACAACACCATGGAAAATCAAATAGACACCAACCTATTAGGCGAAGAAATCCTAAAAAAACTCAAAACCATTTATGACCCCGAAATTCCAGTAGATATCTATGAATTAGGACTTATCTATGACGTGATGGTCAACGAAGACTTTGAAGTCAAAATACTCATGACCCTCACCTCGCCCAATTGCCCCGTGGCCGAAAGCCTGCCCCGCGAAGTCGAAGACAAAATCAAAACCATCGAAAACGTCAAATCTGCCGAAGTCGAAATCACCTTCGACCCACCCTGGAGCAAAGACTTGATGAGCGAAGAAGCCAAACTCGAACTCGGAATGCTATAACAAACCAAAACCAGCAAACCATGGACACGATAATCAACAAAGTAGCCCAATCTGCACTCGAAGTTTTTGACCTCGAAGACTATTATCCAGAAGGCACACAAACCCAAATCGACCTCTCTATATGGCTATTAGACGGCTTTTTGCTCATCGAAAAAGAGTTCAGAAACCACCTCAAAAACCACGATTGGACACAATATCAAAACCAGCACGTAGCCCTATTTTGTAGCACCGAAGCCATCTATCCCGCATGGGCTACACTGCTCATTACCATACAGTTGACCCCATACACCAAATCGATTACCTACGGAAAAACCCCCGCAATCGCCGAAACGCACTACCAAAACACCCTCTCCAAAATCGACTTTTCGATCTACCACAACAAAGCCGTCATTCTAAAAGGCTGTGCCAAAAAACCCGTACCCATGACCGCCTACGTGCTCGCCGCCCAAAAACTACAACCCCACGCCAAAAGCATTATGTATGGCGAAGCCTGCTCTGCCGTACCCCCGTTCAAAAAAGCAAAATTCTAGCCTTTTTGGCCCCCACCACCACCGCCCACACACCCGCTGTCCTGCTGCACGCTATATCTTTTTTTGCGTTTTGAAAAAAAACCCAAAAAAAGGATGCCGCTGCATCAGGGCGATTATAGACCAAATGTTTTTCAACCACAAAACCAAAAAAACCACGATTTAACCCCAAAAAAACACAGCCCTCAACAAACCCGCCAAACCCCAAAAAAAAGGCTCACAACGCAAAAAAACCATTAAAAAACCATAGTAGCGATGTGTTTTTCAAAACCAAAACAAAAAATCCAGCACAATCCGGGGTTTGAAACGTTCGATACGGAACGATAAAATTAAAAATAATAGAAGCTTAGCCACCATTATACTTTTTTCTAATATAATTATTTAAAGGCTTTTCAAAATATAAATAAATCATTATTGAAATCAAATTAAGCATTATAAATTGAGCAAATCTGTTTTCTACGATATCATTTATATATAAATAAATAAAACCGGTATGTATTAAATAAAAAACATACGAACTTTTACCTAAAAGCTGTATAATATTATTTTCTAAAAAAGTTCTTAAAACTGTTTTTTCAAATAGTAATCCATAAAGTAAAGGGGTAACTGCTAAAATAGGAATCGCATAATTATTAAAAATTATACTCCAAAAACGGTCTTTATTACAATCATAATCATTTATCAAAACAAGAAAACAAACAGAAAGAAAAAGCATAAATACACCGAAATAGGTAATTAGTTTTGGTTTTAAAACCTTTTTATTATTTAAAACAAACATCGCAAGACCAATACCCGCAAAAAACTCAAAACTTCGTCCAAAAAATGTAAAGTCCAGTAAAAACAAATTGCTGTTAATTAGCCAAGAAATATTCAAAACCGAAAATACCGAATTGATGATAAACCCAAGAAACAAAATTATAAAAGGAAGAGTGAACCTATAATTTATATTTTTACGGACTAGAAAAAATATAATTGGCGACAAGATATAAAACATCTCTTCTACTGTCAGCGACCATCCTGGACCGATGCCCGAAAATTTATATTTATCGCTAAAACCACGAATAAATGTAATATTGCAAAAATACAACTGTAAAATAAAAAACAGATTATACATTTTTTTATGAAAATAAATAATAAACGTTATCGTGGTTAATGCAAAATAAATGGGGTAAATACGAGCAAAACGGTTTATAAAAAAACGCTTAATGTTAAGCTTTTCATAATCAAAATAATTATATGTTATCAAAAAACCACTTAGCACAAAAAAAAGAGTAACTCCAATATGTAACTCACTGGTGAATTGATAAAGCAAACCTTCTTTTTCCTTATAATCATTATGATGAAAAAACACCAGCATTGCAGCAATAAATCTTAAACCAGTCAAAGCAGGAAATTTTTTTTTCATCACAAATTCTTTTTATAAAAAAAGTTGTCTTTTTTCAATTTTTCACAAAACATCAAAACCCTCGACAGCAGTAGCAATTGCGTAAAAGGTAGTCGGTTTGGCAAATTTTTATCACAATTTTGCACTTATCTAACGCTATTTAAAAAAACCAACTCGCTACCAAAATAGCCGTAATCACACAAATCAAATCTATCAAAAGCATGGTAGCCAATGTATATCGGGTGTTTTTTATTTTTATAGATCCAAAATATACCGCAATGACATAAAAAGTAGTTTCGGCACTACACTGAAAAATACAACTCAATCGCCCT
>JANNBA010000043.1:0-9681 GCA_031384845.1 Bacteroidota bacterium | reverse complement strand
CAACTCCATTAGGTGTAAATCTACAAGAATACCCATTTAAAGCAGACCAATTTCCGGTATTATAATCTGGTGGCACAATTGCTTTTGTCCCAGCAAGGTTTTGAATTCCTATTAAACCTACGCCACCTATCCAACTGTTATTCGGTTTTCTTCGTTTTACATTAATTTCTATCACATTTGTTGTTTCATACAAAATCACTTGATAACTCTGTAACCCTGAATTATCTGGTTGTTGTGTATAATTCAGTACCTCGTTTGTATTCATCACAAAAACCCGATTTGGCGCCGCATTTGCACCACTATCCATAATATAATAATTGATAGAAGTGTTTGGTGTTGGCACTGTAGCAAAATTAATATCTTGATAAACGCCATAAATAGCATTTCTGACAGGAAATGTGGTGCTTGGAATCGTTGAACTATATAAATAAGGACAAGTACCACCCGGAGGATTATTAATAATATCAAAAGTCATCAATCCGTTTGACCCAACCAAAAGCTTGGTATATTGTGCATTAAAAAAATTAAAATTAAATGGTAAAGTAAAAACTGGCGACCAAAAATCGTCTTGATTCACTGTTGAAATAGGAATAGTATTGCTATTCACATAATTAAAAGCAGGCTGAAAAGGAATAGTCTGCACAGCATAATCAGTCGTTTTTTGGGTTTTAAAATAGGCAGCGGCCAAAGATATAGTAGCTCCTTCGGCATAGGCAGGAATCTGATCATTAATATGCACATAAGGAGAAACGGTACTTGGAATGTTGCCCTGTGCAAAAATATATTGAGCAAATAGGCTCAAAAACAAGATGTTAAATAATTTTCTTTTCATAATAATTTCAAAAATTAGTCTGTAAATTTATTAAATATTTATTAAAATACACCAAAAGGAACTTTTTTTTTAAAAAGCAGTACGAAAAATAAGAAATTTAGTATTAATAAGTATCTTTGTATTTCAAAAAAAAAACAATAATATCAATTATTTTATGAATCAAAACGAAGATTTTTTGGACGAAATTGGAGAAAACCATATCGCAACAGCAGCAAAAAACCCAATGCGAGCCGATGCTTTTGACCTATCAGACGACGAAAAAATTATAGCCATCAAAAAAGACATCGAAAACATTTTGACAACCCTCGGAATCGACATGACCGATGACAGTCTAAAAGGAACGCCGAATAGAGTGGCCAAAATGTTTGTCAAGGAAATTTTTTCAGGATTAAATCCAAACAAAAAACCAAGTGCCTCAACCTTTCAAAACGCCTATAAATATGGCGAAATGCTGGTCGAAAAAAACATTACCCTCTACTCTACTTGCGAGCATCACTTGCTTCCAATTGTAGGTCGTGCCCATGTTGCCTATATCTCGAATGGCAGCGTCGTTGGCCTATCAAAAATGAATCGCATTGTTGATTATTTTGCAAAACGACCACAAGTGCAAGAACGACTTACGATGCAAATTGTTCAAGAATTACAGGCCGTTTTAGGCACACAAAACGTCGCCTGTGTGATTGATGCCAAACATCTTTGTGTAAACTCTCGTGGCATTCGAGATATAGAAAGCAGCACAGTGACTGCCGAATTTGGTGGTCAATTTAAAGACGAATTAACAAGACGTGAATTTTTGGATTATATCAAATTAGAAACCAAATTTTAAGATTTAGAATGGTTTTGAAAGCATATTTTTTTTACAAATAAAATTAAAATAAATGTATTTTGTTGAAGTAATTTTGCCGCTTTCTTTATCCAAAACCTTCACGTACAGCGTATCCGAAGCAGAATTTGAATTTGTAAAAATTGGAATGCGGGTAGCAGTTCCTTTTGGAAAAAGCAAAATTTATACTGCTTTGGTAATCGAATTGCATCAAAACAAGCCACTTTTGTATGATGCCAAAGAAATTCATCAAATTTTGGACGAAAATCCTATTGCAAACCAAATTCAAATAAACCATTGGTTTTGGATTTCATCCTACTATATGTGTGCAATCGGTGACGTGTATCGCACCGCATTTCCAACGGGTTTGTTGCTAGAAAGCGAAACGATTGTATGCGCAAAACAGGATGTCAAAATTGACAAAAACCAACTTTCAGACGAGGAGTTTTTAGTATTTGAAGCGCTAGAACAACAGGCATCATTAACCATTTTGGAAATAATGGCAATTTTGAATAAAAAAAATATTTTGCCAATCATTCAGAAAATGATTGACAAAAATATTTTGACATTGAACGAAGAGGTTTCAGAAAATTATAAACCAAAATTAGTGCGTTATGTGCGTTTACATCCTCAATTTGACAGCGAAAATGGTTTGAATAATTTGTTGGAACAATTGAAAAATGCAACAAAACAGAAAGAAATTATCATGCGCTTTTTTCAGCTGAAAGCCACAGAAAAGAAACCAATTACTGCCAAAAGCCTCATCGACGCAGCCAATACGACCACAACGATTCTTAAAAATTTGATTGATAAAAATATTTTAGAATCCTATTTTTTACAACATGATAGGGTTACTTTTAAAAACACAAAACTCAATAATTTTGAATTAAGTACCGCACAGCAAGAAGCTTTTGAAAATATTGTTACAATATTTCAAACCAAAGATGTCTGTTTGTTGCACGGGATAACTTCATCTGGAAAAACCGAAATTTATAGCAAATTAATAGACCTATATATAAGCCAAGAAAAACAAGTGCTGTATTTGTTGCCAGAAATTGCGTTGACTACACAATTGGTTGGTAGATTACAAAAATATTTTGGAGACAAAGTAGCCGTTTTTCATTCCAAATACAACAATCATGAGCGTGTTGAAGTTTGGAATCAAGTATGTCAAAATGCTTCAAAAGCTAAAATTGTGATTGGTGCTCGATCAGCATTGTTTTTGCCATTCAACAATTTGGGGTTGATAGTAATAGATGAGGAGCACGAACAAACCTTTAAGCAGCAAGAAAATTCGCCGCGTTATCATGCTCGAGATGCAGCCATTGTGTTGGCAAATTTTCATAAATCAAAGGTGCTTTTGGGGTCTGCAACCCCAAGTATCGAAACCTATTTTAATGCAAAATCAAACAAATATGGGTTTGTAGAAATCAACCAAAGATTTGGAAACGTGCAGTTGCCACAAATTGAATTGGTTGATTTGAAAGACAAATATTTCAGGAAATTAATGACAGGCCATTTTAGCCAAGATTTGATCGACGAAATCAAAAAAGCACTTGTCAATGGCGAGCAGATAATTTTGTTTCAAAATCGTAGAGGGTTTTCGCCAGTGGTAGCTTGTATGACTTGTGGGCACATTCCAAAATGTCAACATTGTGATGTAAGTTTGACCTTTCATAAACACAAAAATCAATTACGCTGTCACTATTGTGGCTATTCGATGTCAAATCCCACGCATTGCCATAGTTGTAGTAGCGTGCATCTAACAACAAAAGGATTTGGAACAGAACAAATTCAATTGGAGCTTCACGAACTTTTTCCGAACGAAAAAATTGGGAGAATGGACCAAGATACAACACGAGGTAAATTTGGTTTTGAAAAAATTATTGATAGCTTCAAAAACCAAGAAATCAGTATATTAGTTGGCACACAAATGCTTGCCAAAGGATTAGATTTTGAAAACGTAACTTTGGTAGGAATTATGAACGCAGATAATATGCTTTATCATCCCGATTTTAGGGCATTTGAACGAAGTTTTCAAATGATGACACAGGTTTCTGGAAGAGCAGGAAGAGCCCAAAAACAAGGAAAAGTAATTATTCAAACCTATAATCCAACCCACAGTACGATTCTACAAGTTGTAAATAATGATTATATTGGTATGTTTGGTGAGCAATTAATAGAAAGACAAATTTATAAATACCCACCCTATTTCAAGCTGATAAAAATAAGTTTAAAACATCGAGATTTTGACAAGCTAAAATCAGGAGCTATGTGGCTTTATACCGTGATGAGCGAACATCTCAAACTGCCTGTTTTGGGTCCAGAAGAGCCACCAATAAGTAGAATACGCAACGAATATATTAGAACAATATTGATAAAAATTCCGCAAGAAATAAGTGTTGGTAGTACAAAAAAAACAATTCAAAGAATTCTAAATAGTTTTGAAGCGGTTGCAGAATTTCGATCAATCAAAGTGATTTTGAATGTAGATTTTTATTAAATAGCCAAAAGTGCTTTTTTGAGTGCTATAATTTTATTGCGACTTAAAGGAATTTTTTCAGAGGATAGTTCAACTATTTTACTATTATAATTCACTACCTTTTCCAAATTAATCATAAACGACTTGTGAACTCTTAAAAAACCTTTCCCATCCAGCTCGTTTTCGAATGTCTTTAGTGTAGAAAGGACTTTATACATATCGTCATCCGTAAAAATTTTAACATAATCACCCGAGGCTTCTAGATAATTAATTTTTGAAACAAAAAGCTTGAGTTTTTTCAAACTGCTTTTCACAAAAATAAACTCACCATCATCATCTTTTGTTTCATTCAACAAAACAAACAAATTAAGAGCGCGTTTGATTGCAGCGTCAAAACGTAAACTAGAAATAGGTTTTTGTAGATAATCCGTAGCGTCATAATCAAATGCTTTGACGGCATATTCTGGTTTTGAAGTAATAAAAATAACTTGCGGCTTGACCTTCAATCCATCCAAAAAATCAAAACCACTTACCACAGGCATTTCAATATCCAAAAATAACAAGTCAACGGCATTTAGAGACAAAAAATGTTTGGCCTCAATAGCATTTGAAAATTCTGCTAAGACATTCAAATTGAGATGATTATTAGCTAACTTGCTTATAATTAATCGTTGTATCGAACTATCTTCTACAATCAAACAGTTTAACTTCATAGCGCATTTATATTTCCTAAAAAAAAATAAAAGTAATACCAATAAATGAAACAAACAAATAATTGTTAAAAAAAACACTTCAACGATTAATAATGAGGTAAATGATTTGTAAAATAAAAAAAAAAGATTAAATTTGCACCCAATTTAACAAATAAATAAATTATTTATGAATCATTATGAAACTGTTTTCATTTTAAATCCCGTTTTATCTGAAGTTCAGGTAAAGGAAACAGTGAGCAAATTCGAAGAATTTCTTACATCCAGAGGAGCAGAAATGGTATCTAAAGAGGATTGGGGCCTAAAAAAAATGGCTTACGAAATCCAAAACAAAAAAAGTGGTTTTTACCATTTATTCGAGTACAAAGTAGCTGGTGAAGTGCTAATTGCATTTGAAACAGAATTTAGACGAGACGAAAGAATCATGCGTTTCTTGACTGTGAGTCTTGACAAACACGCCATTTCTTGGGCTGAAAGACGTAGAACAAAATTAAAAGCTACAAAAGCATAACATTATGGCAACAATAGAACAATCAGCAAAAGGAAAAAAAGAAGGAGATATCAGATATCTTACTCCTTTGAACATCGACACAAACAAATTAAAAAAATACTGTCGTTTTAAAAAATCTGGAATCAAATACATTGATTACAAAGATGCCGACTTTTTATTGAAATTCGTAAACGAGCAAGGCAAAATTTTGCCTCGTCGTCTTACTGGAACTTCATTAAAGTACCAAAGAAAAGTTTCTGTAGCCGTAAAACGCGCCAGGCACTTAGCATTAATGCCGTATGTGGCCGATTTACTAAAATAATAAAGAAGCAAAACTATGGAACTTATACTTAAAAAAGACGTACAAAATTTAGGATTTAAAGACGATGTAGTATCTGTAAAAAACGGATACGGTAGAAACTTTCTAATTCCGCAAGGACACGCACATTTAGCAACGCCGTCTGCCAAAAAAGTGTTGGCCGAAAACCTAAAACAAAAAGCACATAAAGAAGCCAAAGTAGTAAATGATGCCAAAGCATTAGCCGAGGTTTTGAAAGCAATTGAAATCAAAATTTCTGCAAAAGCAGGTGGTGAAAAACTTTTTGGATCGATCACAAATATTGATATTGCACAAGCATTGGAAACTGCAGGACAATCAATTGACAGAAAATTTATCAAAAGTGGCATCGTAAAACGTACCGGAAAATATGCCGCTACAGTACGTTTGCACAGAGATATAATTATCGAATTGCCTTATGAAATTGTAGCCGAACAAGCATAATTTCGGTCAAATATTTTTGAAATCCTGATGAAAGTCAGGATTTTTTTTTAGAAAAAAATGATTAAATTTGAAAAAAAATAAAAATGGCATTTGACAAAGAAAAAATAATCGCTCGTTGCAACGAAGTCTCAAAAAACACTTTGATGCAAACCCTAAATATTGAGTTTATTGATGCAGGCGAAGACTTTCTAGTGGCAAAAATGCCCGTTTTACCAGCAGTTCATCAACCAATGGGATTGCTGCATGGTGGTGCAAGCGTGGCACTTGCAGAAAGCGTTGGAAGTGCCGCCTCAATGCTATTTATAGACTCCAAAAACCAAGAAGTTCGCGGTATAGAAATTTCGGCAAACCATTTGAAAAGCAAAAAAGATGGATTCGTATTTGGTACAGCCAAAATAATACACAAAGGAAAAACCATTCATCTATGGGAAATTAAAATTACAGATGAAACCGGTAATTTGATATCACTATGCAAACTAACCAATATCGTGTTGCAACGCTAAAAATAAAATTATGCAGATTTTTGAAAAAATAAACTCCCAATTGGAACAAAATTTGCCATTTGTGGTTTACAAAAAACCCAATGGAAATGAGTTAATTGGTTTTTTTCAGAAAAATAATGATTTGTATTATACAAAAACATTTGAAGAAAGCGGCTTTATATTTGCCCCATTTGAGGGCGAAAAAACCGTAATATTTCCCGAAGATCAATGCGAAATTTTGATTGAAATGTTGGATTTTGAAAACAAAGAAAGTATAGATTTCAACAAAATTTCTGATGGAATTGAAAACAAGGCAAATCATTTGAAATTGATTCAAAAGGGAATTGAAGCCATCAAGAACAAACAATTTGAAAAAGTTGTATTGGCACGAAAAGAAATACAAGAATGGGGAGAAATTGATTTGAATTATTTATTTCAAAAAATGGTTGAAAACCATAAAAATGCCTTTTGTTATTATGTTTATCATCCCAAAATTGGCTTATGGATGGGTGCTTTTTTTGAACAATTATTAAAAATTCAAAATAATATGTTCGAAACTTTTTCGCTTGCAGGAACTCAATTATTTCAAGACGAAAAAGCAGTTACTTGGCAAAAAAAAGAACAAGAGGAACAACAAATTGTTACTGATTTTATCATAAATCAAATAACTACAGAATTAACAAACACTACGGTTTCTGGACCAATAACAGTTCGGTCAGGGGAAATTTTGCACCTTAAAACAAAAATTGTAGGACAATTGAAAACAGAATTTAATTTAAAAAAAATCATCAATTCATTACATCCAACCCCAGCAGTTTGTGGTTTTCCAAAAACAGTAGCTCAAAAATTTTTATTAGAAAACGAAAATTTTGATCGTGAATATTATGCGGGATATCTGGGTGAATTAAACAGCAAGTTTAGAAATTTTGAAACACATTTATTTGTAAATTTACGATGTATGAAAATTGAAAAAAACAGTAGTGGTCAATTTGAAAAAGTACATTTTTTTGCAGGAGGCGGAATCACAAAAGATAGTATAGCAGAAAATGAGTGGGCAGAAACTGTTCAAAAAATGCAAACGATGAAAACATTATTTGAATAATTATGAACATAAGATTAATTGCTATCGGAAAAACAGATCAAACCAATTTGCAGTTTATGATTGACGAATATGCAAAGCGTTTGGGATTTTATGTAAACTTTGAAATCACAATTATAGCCGATATAAAAAATGTTAAAAACCTTTCTGAAAGCCAACAAAAAGAAAAGGAAGGAGAAAATATTTTGACTCAAACGGCTTCATTAGACCATATTATATTGCTTGATGAGCGTGGTAAAATGTATTCAAGTGTGGCGTTTTCTGACGAAATTCAGAGAAAAATGAATATGGGTTTAAAAAATTTAGTCTTTGTTATTGGTGGCCCATATGGATTTTCTGAAAAAGTATATAAACGAGCAAACGGCTTGATTTCACTTTCGCAAATGACCTTTTCGCATCAAATGGTTCGTCTTTTTTTTGTAGAGCAGTTGTATCGGGCTTTTACAATTTTGAAAAATGAACCATATCATCATCAATAAAAATTGTTATATCAGATTTAAAAAAAGTGTAAATTAGCACACTAATTGAAAACAAAATGCAACCGATAAAAATAATAGAATGTCCACGCGATGCTATGCAAGGCATAAAGTTATGGATACCTACACAACAAAAAATAGATTATATTCAAAGTTTGTTGTCTGTAGGATTTGACACTATCGACTTTGGAAGTTTTGTATCACCACGTGCAATACCACAAATGCAAGACACAGAAAAAGTTTTAGATGGACTGGATCTTTCAAATACAAAAAGCAAATTATTATCAATTGTAGCCAATACACAAGGAGCAAAACAAGCAGCAAAACACCCAGAAATTCAATATTTAGGATATCCATTTTCAATTTCAGAGAATTTTCAAATGCGAAATACACATCAAACAATTGGTAGCTCCATCGCAATACTTAATGAAATATTAGAAATAGCTACAAAATCAAACAAACAAGTTGTAGCCTATCTTTCTATGGGGTTTGGAAATCCTTATGATGAAGTTTATAGCCCTGAAATAGTAGAAAAATTAGCAGAAAAATTAGTTAATCTAGGAGTAGAAATTATTGTTCCTTCTGATACGGTGGGCGTTTCTTCTCCTGAAAATATTACTTCTTTGTGGAAAAATCTTACCCAAACTTTCCCTAAGATAACTTTTGGAATGCACCTTCATTCTAACCCAAATACTGCAACAGAAAAAATAAACGCTGCCTACGAAGCAGGTTGCAGACGTATAGATACCGCATTGCGAGGTTTTGGCGGTTGTCCTATGGCAAAAGATGATTTGGTAGGAAATATTGCAACAGAGAAAGTTTTGTCTTATTTCAAAGACAAAAACATAGATTTGGGCTTAAATATGGATAAATTTAATGACGCACTAAAATACTCTTTGAATATTTTTCATTAAATTACTAACACTTTGTCAGTTGTCACGAGTACTTTGCCTATCTTCTCTGTTACTTTGCCTATCTTCTCTATTACTTTGCCTGTCTTCTTTGTTACTTTGCCTATCTTTTCTGTTACTTTGCCTATCTTCTCTGTTACTTTGTCTGTCTTCTCTGTTACTTTGCCTCTTGTCACGAGTACTTTGCCTTTTGCCACGAGTACTTTGCCTTAAACTTCTTGTAACATAAAAAAATCCGTAACTTATTAAGCTACGGATTTGTTATTTTACGTATTAAACGCTAATACTTTTCATTTTCATTGTCTTTTGGAGGAATTATTTTTTTTATTTCTATATCTGTTGTGTCTGTTTTATCTTCTTCAAACTTTTCTTTATGACGGCGTTTAGTAGGGTCTGTATTAAGATTTTGCTTTTTAAACAACTTTTTAGGACTTTCTCTGTACGCCCACGCAAATAGCAAAGGGAAAATCAACAACGTTAAGATAGTAGCACTTATCATACCTCCAATAACTACAATAGCTAAAGGCTTTTGAGTTTCAGAGCCTATCCCAGTAGATAATGCAGCAGGCAAAAGACCAATAGCAGCCATTAAAGC
>JANNBA010000041.1:0-2302 GCA_031384845.1 Bacteroidota bacterium | reverse complement strand
AAAGAAACACTTTTTAAATCTATAAAACAAGGGGAAGGTTTCCGAAAATTCAAAATATTCCCTACAAATATGGCTGTAAATCCTTATCGTGTTGAAGGTTGTGCTTTTTTGGCTACAAACTCAAAATATTTAGATAATTCTTTTATATCAAAATTATTTTCAAAAGTCCGTTTGCCATTTAAAGGTTGCCAAACTACAAAGTTGGTAGGATATTGCACCGCCTCGCCTTTCTGAATAAAAAGTAACGCAGTTCTATTTACCACATCTTTAAAAGGCTTAAATAAAGTCAAATCATCAACACGATAAGGATTTACAGCCATATTTGTAGGGAATATTTTGAATTTTCGGAAACCTTCCCCTTGTTTTATAGATTTAAAAAGTGTTTCTTTAACCACAAAACCCAACTTACCATCATCTTTCAAATATTTATCTAAGGCAACATAAGTAAGCAAAACCGAAATATCCTCTTTGATAAAACCAGCCTCTAAACCTTTGACAGCAAATAAATTATAGTATTGCCATAAGTGGGCAGTACGCAATTTGTAGTCTGTAGGTAAATATTCCCAATTTACCCAAGGCGGATTTCCCACCAAATAATCGACTTTTGGAATAGTTATATTTTCGTATTCACTTATAAAATCTGAAAACATATTGTTATTTTCAAATTTTGCTTGTATGGCATCAGCATAAAAAATAGGAATTTGAAAAGGTGTATTTTCAGAAAATTCAAAACATTTAGCATATAAAATCAAATAATTGGTCTTAGCTGCCAAAACAGAAACAGGGTTTAAATCTATTCCAAAAACTTGCTTAAATATTTGATTTCCAGATTTTTTTTGAAATTTTTTGATAACATTAAAAATAAAAGTACCTGAACCGCAAGTAGGGTCAAGATATGTTTTTTGGTGTGCAAACTCATCATTTTCTGTTAGCGTTTGTATCGTAAAGTTTGCCAACCAATCTGGAGTATAAAATTCACCCATTGCGTGACGTACAGGCGAAGGCAACACCGCTTCAAAAATTTCTTTGATAAAATCAGTTTCCGAATTTTCTAAATATTCATTAATCTCTATTGTATTTAATTCATTTTCAATGCTTTCTATTTCCAAAAACCAATTAAAATATGCCTTGCAATCATAATTTTCTATGCCTTTTTGTAGAAAATAATCACTTTCAAATAGTTGTTTAGTAATTTCTGCATCTTTAAAAATTACTCTGAAAGCCAACAAACGCAATACGATTGTGTAATAGGTTTCCAAGCAAAAAACTAATTTAAAAATATCGTCTTGATTACTACAACCTATTTGAAAGGTTGCACACAATCCGCCAACATCTATCTTTCTTTGACTGTCTAAAAAACCGTGAATAGCAGTAAAATCTGTTTTCCATTGTTGAAAAGCAGTTTTTGTGGTTCCTGTTTGACTTATAAAATTGTAAAAAATATTAATTAAATTAGTCATTTTTATTTGTTTTATAGGTTTCAAACTTTTCTTGTACTATTTGCAATGCGTGTAGTGTAGTTTCATTTAACCCATATTCTTTGATAATTTTTTCTGCAATAGACTTGATTTGCAAAGTTTCCAATGGAATACAAAAAAAATCTGCCATCTTTGTAATCTGTTCTTCTGTAGCAAAACGAGTACCTCGTTCAATTTTGCTCAACAAGGTGGCATCAATGTTTGCCCCCACCGCAACTTGGTGAAGCGTTTTGTTCTGCTCTGTACGTAACTGCTTCATATACAAACCGATATTCATAAAATACAAATTTAGTCTTGACGATTTTTGGCAAATTTAATACAACAAAATGAAATAACCAAATTTACGGAATAATTAAAACAAAAGTTAAAAGCCAAAGTCTCCTCAACCTTGAAAACCAACAATGAATTGCAATCATCGAAAATTGATATAAAATATAGCCTATAAGATAAACTCCGGTTGAACCGAACCCTATAGAAAATTGTCAACATTTTGGAGTTTTTGAAACCCCTAAACGTCTAAAATCGCCCCGATGCAGCGGCATCCTTTTTGGATTTTCTTTTTCAGAAAATCCAAAAAGATATAGCGTGCAGCGGGACGGGTAGTGTGGGATAGGGGAGGTGTGCGCCAAAAAAATTAAAGCATTGCTATAAATTGGTCAAACAAATAGCTCGAATCGTGCGGACCGGGGCTGGCTTCTGGGTGAAATTGTACCGAAAAGCAGTTGTGGTTTTTCATTTTCATTCCGGCTACGGTGTGGTCATTGAGGTGCAGGTGGGTTATTTCAAAATCGGGATGGTTTTCTAAGGCTTGTTTATCAACTGCA
>JANNBA010000208.1:0-5262 GCA_031384845.1 Bacteroidota bacterium | reverse complement strand
GTTTTGGCTTCGGTGCCTTCGAGAATAAATCCAAAGGCTTCGCCCAATGATCCTTTGCTACCACTTATGATTATTTTTCCGGCTGTGATTTGAGCGTTCATCGCTGTTGCAAGAAATGTTTGATCGCTGAAATCGACTTTGAAGAAATTTTCTGTAATTGGAGGGATTCCCGCACCCGGTGCTAATGCGGCAGGATCTATTGGCTCAACGCTAGAGCTGCACGACAAAATAATAAAACAAGACATAATTGCCCAAATAATTGATTTCAACTGAAATATTTTCATAATTTTTGTTTCTAAAATAGTTTCCAAAGGTAAAGAAATTTAATTATTTTACATTTTTTTTAGGAATTTTGTTTAGCAAAAACAAACCTACTGCAAAAAATAGTGCTAAAAACACGATGGCAAACCTCGGGCTACCCGTGATTTGATCGATAATACCATAAATCGACATGCCAATTACGATACCCAATTTTTCTGAAACATCATAAAAACTAAAAAACGAAGCGGTGTCTTCTGTTTCGGGAAGTAATTTTGAATACGTAGAGCGTGACAAGGCTTGAATTCCTCCCATAACCATGCCAACCAATCCTGCCATCACATAAAAATGAATGGGCAAAGTGATAAAATAGGCCGCAATACAAATAAGCACCCAAACGCTATTTATAAACATCAATGTTGGAATATTACCATATTTTGCGGATGCTTTTGAGGTTAAAAAAGCACCCAAAATGGCGACCAACTGAATTACCAAAATACAAATAATCAAGCCCATGGTTTTTTCTGAACCTGAAGCCCACAGAATTTCTTGTGCTCCAAAGTAGGTGGCTATTAGCATCACCGTTTGTACGGCCATACTATAAACAAAAAAAGCGGTTAGATATTTTTTCAAAATAATGTTTTCTTGCAACAAAAGCCATACTTTTTTGAGCTCTTTAAAACCATTAAAAACAACAGTTCTCGATACTTTTCTGTCGGCATTTTTGTTTCCTTTTGGTAAATAAAAATAGCTGTATTGACTAAAGATAATCCACCACAAACCTACCATAATAAACGAGTCGCGCATTGCAAGCATTGCTGCATCGTCTTTGCTACCATTTATCCCAAAAAAAGCAGGTTGCATCACCATCGCCAAGTTGATTATCAACAACAAAACGCTGCCGATATAACCCATCGAATAGCCTTTTGCGCTGATATAATCTTGCTGCTCTTCAAAAGCAATATCTGGAAGATAGGAGTTATAAAAAACCAAACTTCCCCAAAAACCAATTAGCCCACAGAAATAAAAAAACAGACCTATATAAATATGTTGCAAACTAAACCAATACAACCCAATACAAGATAATGCTCCGAGATAGCAAAAAAAGCGCATGAAATTTTTTTTATTTCCAACATAATCAGCAATTCCAGAAAGCAAGGGCGAGATGAACGCAACTACCAAAAAAGCCAATGCGGTTACAAAACTTATCAAAGCCGAATTTTTGAAATCTGTGCCAAATATATGAATATAAGGTTTTTTGGTATCAAATAAACCACCATAAAACAACGGAAATAATGCCGAAGAAATGACTAACGGATATACAGAATTAGCCCAATCATAAAAAGCCCACGCATTTAATAGTTTTTTATCCCCTTTTGCTAACACTTTCATCTTGTTAATTTTTTGCTAATGTATTTAATTATTTTCAAACCACAATTTTTTTTTGATTTGTATTAGTTTCGAACAAAAAAAAGATTACTTTTGCAAACCTTTTGGCGAAGCAGAGTTTCCATTGGGCATCAACAATTTATGTAAAACACTTCTGTTTTTTCTATTCGCTTTTGAAACTCACGAGAAACAGAATACAAATTTTTATCAGATATGTCTGAACAATTAGAATCACAAGCAGCGTTTTTGGCCAACTTTAACTGGCACAATTTTGAAGAAGGTATTGACGCCGTTGACGAAAAAAACCTTTTAGAATTTGAAGAATTAGTTACAAAAACCTTTATCAACACCGATCAAGAAGAAGTTGTAGAAGGAATTGTTGTAAGAATTACCGACAGAGATGCCATCGTGGACATCAACGCAAAATCTGAAGGTGTTATTTCATTAAACGAATTTCGCTATAATCCAAACCTAAAAGTTGGTGACAAAGTAGAAGTTTTGATCGATATCCGTGAGGACAAAACTGGTCAATTGGTACTTTCGCACAGAAAAGCCCGCACTATCAAAGCATGGGATAGGGTAATTTCGGCAAATGAAACAGGCGAAATCGTAAACGGTTTTGTAAAATGTCGTACCAAAGGCGGTATGATTGTTGATGTTTTTGGAATCGAAGCCTTTCTTCCAGGATCTCAAATTGATGTTAAACCAATTAGAGATTACGATGTATATGTAAACAAGATGATGGAATTTAAAGTGGTAAAAATCAACCACGAATTCAAAAACGTTGTTGTTTCGCACAAAGCACTCATCGAAGCAGATATCGAAGTACAGAAAAAAGAAATTATAGGACAACTCCAAAAAGGACAAGTTTTAGAAGGTGTTGTAAAAAATATCACCTCTTATGGCGTGTTTATCGACCTTGGTGGTGTTGACGGATTGATTCACATCACAGATTTATCTTGGAGCAGAATCAACCATCCAAGTGAAGTTTTAGAATTAGACCAAAAATTAAACGTAGTTATCCTTGATTTTGATGACGAAAAAACCCGTATCCAACTGGGTCTCAAGCAATTGAGCGCACACCCATGGGATGCTTTGGGCGCAGACCTAAACGTTGGCGACAAAGTAAACGGAAAAGTAGTTGTTATTGCAGATTATGGTGCATTTATTGAAGTTGCCGAAGGTGTAGAAGGATTGATCCACGTTTCTGAAATGTCATGGTCAACACACTTGCGCTCTGCTCAAGATTTTGTAAAAGTTGGCGATATGATCGAAGGTGTGATCCTTACTTTAGACAGAGAAGATCGTAAAATGTCTTTGGGTATCAAACAAATGACACAAGATCCTTGGACAGATATCACTTCAAAATATCCTGTAGGATCAAAACATACTGGTATTGTTAGAAACTTTACTAATTTTGGAATTTTTGTAGAATTAGAAGAAGGCATAGACGGATTGATTTATATCTCTGATTTGTCTTGGACTAAAAAAATCAAACATCCATCTGAATTTGTTAATGTTGGCGAAAAATTAGACATCGTAGTTCTTGAATTAGATGTTGATGGTCGCAAACTATCTTTAGGACACAAACAAACAACTCCTAACCCTTGGGACAAATATGAAGACGCATTTGCAGTAGGAACCATTCACAATGGCGAAATTTCAGAAATCGTTGACAAAGGAGCTACCGTAGAGTTTGGCGAAGATGTCGTAGCCTTCATTCCAACACGTCACCTTGAAAAAGAAGACGGCAAAAAATTGAAAAAAGGCGATTCTGCAGATTTCAAAGTAATCGAATTCAACAAAGAGTTCAAAAGAGTTGTTGCTTCACATACTGCCATTTTCCGTGAGGAAGAAGAAAAAAATGTAAAAGCAGTTTCAGAAGCCGTTAGTGCAAACAATAATGCACCAACTTCAACTTTGGGAGACAACAATGATATTCTTGCCGATTTGAAAGCAAAAATGGAAAAGAAAGAAAAAAACTAATTTCTTTATTTTAATATTAAAAACCTCGCAAATTGCGGGGTTTTTTTTTTGCACGCATTCTACAACATATTCAATTCAAATGAACCCAAATTGAATTGTTTATCGTTTTCTCAAAAAAGTATTTAAAAAAAGCCTAAAACCTATTTTTTAAATGATTTTTTACAATATTTGATAAAAATTATAAAACACCCCCTGTTTTTTTAATAAATATTATTTAAAACAATATTTTATTTTAAATTTGCCCCATAAAAATAGGGGTTAACTTAAAAACAAATGAAAATGAAAATCGAAAAACATTGGGTCGCATCGTTTGTAATCATTAGTGTCATTGCAATCACCGCGCTATTTTGGCCAGAAAACAACCAAAACCTTGCTGCCGCTTTTGGCAATGTCGAACAAATTGTGCCGTCAGATGTAGCATGGATGCTCACCGCAACCTGTTTGGTGCTTATCATGACACCCGGTTTATCCTTTTTTTATGGCGGTATGGTGGGCAAAAAAAATGTAATCTCTACCATGCTTCAAAGTTTTATTTGCCTTGGCGTAGTAACCTTAATATGGATTATCGTCGGATTTAGTTTGGCATTTGGCGAACCCCTCGGTTTTCAGATAGATGGACAATTTTATAGTCTTTTAGGAAATCCATTCTCCTATCCATTTTTTGACAATGTAGGTGTACTTCCACACCAAAAATTGGCTAACACCATTCCGTTTATGTTATTTGCCTTGTTTCAAATGAAATTTGCCATCATCACACCCGCCATCATTACAGGCTCGTTTGCAGAACGCGTTAGATTTGTATCCTATTTGCTCTTCATTTGCCTATTTACGCTCTTTATATATGCACCACTTTGTCATTCGGTGTGGGCACCCACAGGCATATTAGGCACCTATTTTGGCGTCAAAGATTTTGCCGGCGGCACCGTAGTGCACATGAGTGCGGGATTTGCAGCTTTGGCAGGCGTTTTGGTATTAGGAAAACGAAAAAACAAAAACCACATACCAACCAATATCCCATTTGTAGTTCTTGGTACAGGAATGCTTTGGTTTGGCTGGTTCGGGTTTAATGCAGGATCCGCATTAGCCGCAAATGGCACCGCTGTAATGGCATTTGCAACTACCATAACCGCTTCGGCAGCAGCCATGCTCACTTGGATATTTTTTGACCGACTAAACGGACGAAAAGTATCGGCACTTGGCGCTTGTATTGGCGCAGTCGTTGGGCTTGTAGCCATCACACCTGCCGCAGGATATGTGAGCGTTCCTGTTAGTATATTTATAGGATTTATAACGGCGATAGTTTCAAATTATGTCCTTAATGCCAAATTTATGAAAAAAATTGATGACACCCTCGATGTCTTTGCCTGTCATGGTGTAGGTGGCATCATGGGAATGATTTTGACAGCTATTTTTGCTCAAGGCGAAAACGCAAGTTTGCTTCACGGCGGCTGGTCTGTGTTTGCACACCACATGACAGCACTCATCATCGTATCCATTTTTACCTTCTTTGGGGCGCTCCTTTTATACAAAGTTACCAATACGATTATCCCACTTCGGGTTTCAGAGGATGCTGAAGACCAAGGACTCGATTTGTCTCAACACGATGAAAAACTCTAATTATAGCATGAT
>JANNBA010000143.1:0-6372 GCA_031384845.1 Bacteroidota bacterium | reverse complement strand
CACGTTTTTAATTATGAGGGTGGTGGCGTTTCTTTTAATAGCGGGGTTTCTTGCTGCTTATTAGACGGTGATCGGGGTATGATTTCGGCAGTGCAGGTTGAAAATGCCATCAATAATCCAGAGTTTTATCACAGTCCGCTTACGACTTTAGTTTGTGTAGAAAATACTACAAACAAAGGTGGTGGTGCATGTTACGAAATTGAAGATTTGCAAAAAATAAAAGCTGTATGTGATCGTCATGGCTTGAAATTTCATTTGGATGGTGCTCGAATTTGGAATGCTATGGTTGTAAAAAATCAGAAACCAACAGATTTTGGAGCTATTTTTGACACGATCTCGGTATGTTTGTCAAAAGGTTTGGGTGCACCAGTGGGTTCTTTGCTTCTATCTGATGCTGCGACTATAAAACGTGCGCTTCGTATCCGAAAAATTTTTGGCGGTGGAATGCGTCAAATTGGATATTTGGCGGCGGCAGGCACTTTTGCATTAGACTATAATATTTCAAAATTGGCAGAAGATCATAGACGTGCAAAGGAAATTGGAGCTGTATTGTCTAAATTGTCTTGGGTCGAAAAAGTAGAGCCAATCGAAACCAATATTTTGATTTTTACGGTCAAAAATAATTTGAATGAAAACATAGTGATTGACAAACTCAAGGATCGAAACATATTGATAAGCTCGATGGGACACGGAAAACTGCGTATTGTTACCCATCTTGATTATCGGGAAGTAATGCACAATTATGTAGTGGAAACATTCGAAAAATTGGTTTTTTAGACTTCTATTATTTCATTTTCCGTAACGCTTCTTGCACTATTTTTAACCCTTTTGAACCAATTTTTTTAACTATTTTGATGGAATGATAGTTGCTAGAAACTGGTGCAGGGTTTGGGTCGATATAATATATAGGAATGTTTTCTGGTGCAAAATCAATTAAACTTGCCGCCGGATAAACCTGCATTGAAGTGCCAACAATAATCAAAACATCGGCACTTTCAACTATTTGAACAGCTATTTCGATCGCCGGAACCGCCTCGCCAAACCATACAATGTGTGGTCGAAGTTGATGACCCAAAGCATCACAATCGCCCAAATTCAAATCGTCATTCCAATCACGGATGTCGTTTTTGTTGACACAACTTCGCACTTTGAGCAGCTCGCCATGCAGGTGTAAAACATTGGTGCTGCCAGCTTTTTCGTGAAGATTATCAACGTTTTGAGTAATAATTTGAACCTCAAAATCATGTTCTAAATCTGCAATAATATGATGACCCACATTGGGCAAAACTTCATGCAATTGCCTACGTCGTTGGTTATAAAAATCAAGTACCAAAGCAGGATTTCGTGCCCAACCTTCTGGTGTGGCAACATCTTGAACATTATGACCTTCCCATAATCCATTGCTATCTCTAAAAGTTTTAATGCCACTTTCTGCACTTATACCCGCGCCCGAAATGATTACTATTTTTTTTGGTATCATAAATTTTATTTAAACATATCTTCCATTCCAGGTATCATCGGTAAATCAACTTTAGTTACAGCATCTATTTCTGCAACGTTTATTGCGGTTGCTTTTTGAATAGCTTGATTGATCACCACCAAAAAATAGTCTTCGAGCTGCTCTTTGTCTTGCAAAAGTTGCTCGTCGATAACTACAGATTTCAAAACATTGTTTGCCGAAATTGTTATTTTCAAAAGACCATCTTGGCTTTGATGGTCTATCAAAATCGTGTCCAATCGTTTTTTGGTGTCTTCTAATTTTTGTTGGGTTTCTTTCATTTTGCCCATCATTCCCATAAGGTCAAACATATTTGTAAAATTTTGAAATTAATGCTACAAATTTATTAAATTGCAAGTTCAAAAACTAAATTATTTTTTATGAAAAAGACAATTATTTTTGTTGCCCTTTGTCTTATTTTTGCAACTTCGTGTTTTCAAAAAAATGACAAAAAAATGATAGCAACAATCACACCGCCAGTAGCCAAAATTATTCCTAAAATTCTCGAAAAACATGGTGACAAACGCACCGATAATTACTATTGGCTCAATAATCGTGAAAATCCCGAAGTGATTGATTATTTGAATCAAGAAAATGATTATTATAAAAAAATGACAGCCCACACGGCTCAACTTCAAAAAGATTTGTTTTCCGAAATGAAAAGTCGGATCAAAGAAGATGACGCTTCTGTACCTTATTTTTATAACGGCTATTTTTATATCACCCGAACCGAAAAAGACAAAGACTATCCAATTTATGCAAGAAAAAAAGGAAATCTTGATGCGCCAGAAGAAGTTTTGATCGATTGTAACGAGATGGCAAAAGGTCATTCTTTTTTTCAAATGGGAGGCATGAGCGTAAGTCCAGACAATAAATGGCTGGTTTTTAGTTCAGATGTTGTAGGAAGACGCATTTATAGCATACAAATTAAAAATTTGGAAAACCACAAATTGCTTTCAGACAAAATAGAAAATTCAGATGGAGGCATGGTTTGGGCCAATGACAATGCAACTATTTTTTATACCACTCAAGACAAAATCACCTTGCGATCCGACAAAGTTTTCAAACACAAATTGGGAGCTGATGCCAAAAATGATGAGTTGATTTATTTTGAAAAAGACGAAACATTTAGTTTAGACATTAGCAAAACCAAATCAAAAAAATATCTTGTAATCGAGTCTGGCAGCACCTTAACAACCGAGTTTCAGACACTTTTGGCTGATAATCCTGACGGAAAATTCAAAATTTTTCAAAAAAGAGTACGAGGTTTAGAGTATAGTATCTCACATTTTGAAGACCATTTTTATATTCTGACAAACAAAGATAAGGCCACCAATTTTAAACTGATGCAAACACCAGAAAATGCAACGGCCAAAGAAAATTGGACAGATTTGATTGCACACAATAAAGATGTTTTGTTGGAAGGTATAGATATTTTTAAACATTTTTTGGTTGTAACAGAGCGGAGCAATGGTTTGACCAAAATAAAAATTATGCCTTGGAAAGACAAACCTGCCTATTATCTTCCTTTTGAAAGCGAAACATACACCGCTTATTGTAGCTCGAATGTAGATTTTGATACCGATATTTTGCGATATGGCTATCAATCGATGACCACTCCGTCCTCTATTATAGATTTTAATATGCAAACCAAAACCAAAGAAATCAAAAAAGAGCAAGAGGTTTTGGGTGATTTTGACAAAAAAAACTATACAGAGCAGCGCGTTTGGGCCACGGCAACAGACGGAACAAAAATTTCAATTTCGATAGTTTTTAAAAAAGGATTGCAAAAAAACGGCAAAAATCCACTTTTGCAATATGCTTATGGTTCTTATGGCTATTCGATGGACGCCACATTTTCGAGCACACGATTAAGCTTGCTTGATCGCGGATTTGTTTTTGCAATTGCACACATTCGCGGTGGCGAAGATTTAGGGCGTCAGTGGTATGATGACGGAAAATTATTAAAAAAGAAAAATACTTTTACTGATTTTATTGCCTGTTCCAAATTTTTGATTGCACAAAAATATACCTCATCATCACATTTGTATGCCGAAGGAGGTTCGGCTGGCGGTCTGTTGATGGGAGCAATAGCCAATATGGCACCCGAGTTGTATCACGGAATCATTGCTCAAGTTCCCTTTGTAGATGTAGTCACTACGATGCTCGACGAAACGATTCCCTTGACTACGAGTGAATATGATGAATGGGGCAATCCAAATCAAAAAAAGTATTATGATTATATGAAATCCTACTCGCCGATAGACAATGTTGGAGCACACGAATATCCAAATATGTATGTATCTACGGGGCTTCACGACTCGCAAGTGCAATATTGGGAACCTGCAAAATGGGTTGCCAAATTGCGAGCAACAAAAACCGATAAAAACATTATTTTTTTGGATACCAATATGGATGCTGGTCACGGAGGTGCTTCTGGAAGGTTTGAAGCACTCAAAGAATTAGCCAAAGAATTTAGTTTTTTGTTAGATTTAGAAAAAATACAAAAATAATTAATTTTTTTTTATTAAATTTGCAAGGATTTGAGGACAATTGCTATTTATACCAATTACCCGACAACTATTTTTTATGAAAGAAGAAATAAAAGCTTATAATAATGTATTAGAATTAATAGGAAATACACCTCTTATTAAACTAAATAAAGTCACCGAAGCAATAGAAGGAAACTTTTTTGCAAAGGTTGAAGCTTTCAATCCCGGTCATTCAACCAAAGATAGAATTGCACTTTATATCATTGAAGAAGCCGAAAAGAGAGGTATTTTGTCTCCTGGAGACACCATTATAGAAACAACATCTGGCAATACAGGTTTTAGTTTGGCTATGGTGAGCATTATTAAAGGCTATAATTGTATTTTGGCCGTAAGTTCAAAATCATCCAAAGATAAAATTGATATGTTGCGTAGTCTTGGCGCAAAAGTTTATGTATGTCCTGCAAATGTTTCTGCAGACGACGATCGCTCTTATTATAATGTAGCCAAACGTTTGCACGAAGAAACAAAAGGTTCAATTTATATCAATCAATATTTTAATCAGCTCAATATTGATGCTCATTACAAATCCACAGGGCCAGAAATTTGGGAACAAACCAACGGGAAAATTACGCACTTGATTGCTTGTAGCGGAACCGGCGGTACTATCTCTGGAACTGCAAAATATTTGAAAGAACAAAATCCAAACATTCGTATATTGGGTGTTGATGCTTTTGGCTCTGTTTTGAAAAAATACCACGAAACCAAAGAATTTGATAATGATGAGATATATCCATATCGTATCGAAGGATTGGGAAAAAATTTAATTCCTTCGGCAACGGATTTTGATATTATCGACAAATTTACTAAAGTTTCTGATGAAGAAAGTGCACATGCTGCAAGAGAATTAGCCAAAAAAGAAGGTTTATTTGTTGGCTATACTTCGGGTGCAGTGATGCAAGCCATCAAACAATATGCAGCAGAAGGCGAGTTTGACAGTAACAGTAATGTTATCGCTATTTTTCCTGATCATGGATCAAGATATATGAGCAAAATTTTCAGCGATGAATGGATGAACGACCAAGGTTTTTTTGACAGCAAAAACACCGAAGAAGTACAAAAAATAGAGTTTATAAAATAAATATAACCTTTTCCATTAAAACAAAAACGAGTTCAATTTGAACTCGTTTTTTTTTTGATTTAATATTTATTGTGCTATTTCCGAAGCACTTTGATAGTTCTTGATTCATTATTTTCATTTTCAATTTTGACCAGATAAGTACCAATTTCAATTTGTGACATATCTATAGAAAACTCTTTTTGGTCTATATTTGACTCTTTTATCAATTTGCCATCAATAGAAAAAATGCTGTATTTGATTATATTTTCTGATGCTTTTATAAAAAACAAATTCTGAACCGGATTTGGATAATATTCCAAAGTTTTAAAATTTTGTTCTGGATTTGAAGTTCCTAAAAACGAACAATTAATCGTTGCATCCCATCCAGAATATGTTGCACTTCCGTCTGATGTAAATACAAAAGTAAGGGCTCCTGATACAGCTGTAGAAGTTTTTGTGCCAGGAGAGGTGTTTCCAGAGCCATTGAATAATAAAGTGCTATTAGTGCTATCTCCATTATAAATCCTCATATAATCATAACTAGATTCGGTTTGAAAACTATTAAAAATAGCTCTTACTTTATTTGTTGGTGATGAGGGATAAATTATTGTAGTATAATTTTCAAAGTTTTGATAATTTCCTGCTGCTCCTCCGCTGTCAAAAAAATGTGAACCTGCACAATAATCGGGGGTGGTACAAACATTAGATATCATTGACCAAGCAGAGTAAGCAGATGGGCAGATTGCCCTAACCAAAATATTGTAACATGAGCCACCGGCTAAATTTGAAAAAACCATCGAATTTGTGGATGTAATTGTGCCTTCACCAGATGGAACGCTCCCAACAGGAACAATTTCTACTTCAAAAGAAGTGTCAATTAATTCAATATTAGTCCAGCTCAATGTCATTCCAGTTGCAGAAGTGTTTGAAACAATGAGATTTGTAGGTGCAAAAGAACAAGGCGGAATTGGCTCACAAATTATTGTTGCATCCCATCCGCTAAAATTATTTTCATAATTTGAATTAAAATAAAAAGTCAAGGCACCGTTTGGGTTTGTTGCCACGAGTTCTGTTGGGTCAATGCCAGAAATTCCAGAATATAAGACCGGATCATCTGAACTTGGTCCATCATATACCGTAAAGCTATCACAGCAGCTTTCGATGTCAAAACTATTAAATATCGCCCTGATTCTATCGCCAGTATTATTGGGAAATATGGTTTTGTAAAGATAATCATAACTTGGATAAGTTCCGTTTTGACCGCC
>JANNBA010000092.1:0-6499 GCA_031384845.1 Bacteroidota bacterium | reverse complement strand
TCAGAGAAGAGCAATTTGTTAATTGTTTGCTCACAAGTTGCGCCCAAAGACAGTTTGTCATCCTGAAAGGATCTTACGAATTTGTGTAGGCTGAAAACAGTATGGGAAGAAACTACAAATAAAACATTTTTTTTTGTTTTGAGAAGCTAGGTTTTTCATCCCAACTTTCTAATTTCAGACTATGCCGTGAATTGCTTTGGATGAAATTCCTGCAGCTTGATCTACTAAAAACCTCCAACAAATAACATCTCAAAAACCCAAAAAGTCTAAAATCGCCCCGATGTAGCGGCATCCTTTTTGGATTTTCTTTTTCGGAAAATCCAAAAAGATATAGCGTGCAGCGGGACGGGTGGTGTGATAAACGGGTGGTGTGCGCCAAAAAGCAGAAAAATGGTTTTTGAAAAATTCTTGAAAAACAATTTAGAAATTGTATATTTGTATTTTAAAAATCAATCGAATTTTGTCATCAAAATTTATAATTTCAAAAAAATGAGGTCATTTTTTATTAGCATATTTGTAGGAACTTTGTTGTGTTTGTTGTCTTGCCGTAGCGATTTTAGTTTTTCGCCAAGCACCGGAAACTTAGAATTTTCAAAGGATACCGTCTATTTGGACACCGTTTTTTCCAAAATAAGTTCGAGTACTTATAGCTTGAAAGTGTATAATCGAAGTTCTAAAGACATCAAAATTCCGGTTTTGCAGCTCGAAAAAGGCTTGCTTTCAAAATACAGAATGACGGTTGATGGGGATCAGGGCGAAAACGGCAAAATTTTTAGAAACACCGAGCTGCTTGCCAATGATAGTCTCTATATTTTTGTAGAAACTACTGCCAAAATTGACGATGCCAATCCTACCGATTTTCTATATACCGATACTATTTTGTTTGATTCGGGTTCAAATTTGCAAAAAGTAGCTTTGGTAACCTTGATTCAAGACGCATTTTTTATATATCCAAACCGAGAAAATGGCATTTATGATCAGGTTGCTATTGGCTTGGATGATCAAAATGTGGTGCAAACCGTGCGAGGACGTGCCCTGATAGGGAATCATCCTGATAATGGCAACGAATTTGTTTTTACTAACCAAAAACCCTATGTGATATATGGATATGCGAGTGTTCCGGAGGGCAAGACGCTGACAATCAATGCTGGAGCTCGCATTCATTTTCATGCAGATTCTGGACTTATCGTTCAGCAAAACGCTAGTTTGAAAATAAATGGCGAAAAATCGATGACCAAATATCTCGAAAAAGAAGTGATTTTTGAAGGCGATAGATTGGAACCTTTTTATAGCGATGTGCCTGGTCAATGGGGTTTTGTTTACCTTCGGCAAGGAAGCAAGAATCACAAAATCGACCATTTGACACTCAAGAATGCAATTGTTGGTTTGATTGTCGAAAACAATGTTGGCGCGGTGATGCAACTTGATAATTCGCAGTTTTATGATTGTTCAAACGTGGGTATTTATGGCAGGTTTGCCCATATTGAAGCCACTAATGTTGTGGTCAACAATGCTGGACAAGCGGCTTTGGCATGCACTTTGGGCGGAAATTATAATTTTAGGCATTGCACTTTCAACAACAGTTGGCCAAGTTCAAAACAATTGTCTGTCTTGATAGATAACTTTTATACAGATTCAAACAAGCAAGATGTTGCATTCGATTTGACACAAGCCACTTTTTCTAACTGCCTAATTTATGGCAATAATCAAACAGAAATGATTTTGAACAAAAACGATTCAAAACTGTTTAATTATCAGTTTAACAACTGTTTGATAAAATTTAATTCGGATGATAACTTATTAAAAAACAATATTTTATATGACTTTACCTCTTCAAATTATGTAAATTGTTTGGTTTCAAATAACACAACTACAATCAAGCCTAATTTTCAAAATGTAAACAAAAATAAACTCAATATTGACGAAACTTCTGAAGCTGTAAAAAAAGGTGACGCAATATTTTTGGTGCCGTTTGATATTTTAGGAAATCCAAGAAATACCCTTTTTGCACCAGATTTGGGTGCTTATCAAAATGCCGCTTTTCCAAAATAATTGTTTATAAAGATTGAAAAATGTTTTTTGAGATTTGCACAAATAAAACTAAATTTGCAAAACACCAAAAACCAACGATAATGATTTCTTTTTTTGAAAACAAAAGCAAAATTTTTTTTGCAGTTCAATCCACAAATTCACTTTCTACTTCAGATATTTCAAAATTAGTATGGCTTTTTGGCGAAGCAAATCAGCTCGAAACCCTTCAAATCAATCAAGCTTTTGTTGGTCCGCGTGCTACAATGATTACGCCTTGGAGCACAAATGCAGTCGAAATCACACAAAATATGGGTATTGAGGGCATTCTTAGAATAGAAGAATTTCAAATTCAATCATCCACAGTTGATTCTTTTGATGTGATGCTTTTTCAAAAGTATGACAGCTTGCACCAAGATATTTTTAGTATTAAAATAGCGCCCGAACCCATTTTGGAAATAGACGATATAGAAGCCTTTAACCAATCTGAAGGTTTGGCGTTGAGTGAAGAAGAAATTTTGTATTTGAAAAATTTATCTCAAAAAATAAATAGAAAACTAACTGATTCTGAAGTATTTGGATTTTCGCAAGTCAATTCAGAACATTGTCGGCACAAGATTTTTAACGGTCAATTTGTGATTGACGGCGTTGCACAAGATTTGTCATTATTTAAAATGATCAAACAAACTTCGGCAACAAATCCAAACGAAATTGTATCTGCCTACAAAGATAATGTAGCGTTTATCAAAGGGCCACGAGTGCAACAGTTTGCACCAAAAACAGCTGATAAACCTGATTTTTATGAAACCAAAGATTTTGATGCTGTCATTTCTATAAAAGCCGAAACCCATAATTTTCCGACAACAGTAGAGCCATTTAATGGTGCTGCAACTGGATCTGGAGGCGAGATAAGAGACCGTCTTGCTGGCGGTCAAGGATCACTGCCGCTAGCTGGAACTGCAGTTTATATGACCGCTTATTCGAGATTAGACCAAAACAGGCCGTGGGAAAATGCCACATCTCCAAGAGAATGGCTCTATCAATCACCGATGGATATATTGATAAAAGCCTCAAATGGCGCATCAGATTTTGGAAATAAATTTGGGCAACCCCTAATTTCGGGTTCGATTTTAACATTTGAACATCAAGACGAACATCAAAAATGGGGCTATGACAAAGTGATTATGCAGGCTGGCGGCATTGGATATGGCAAATTAGACCAAGCCATCAAAAAAACACCGCAAAACGGTGATGCCATTGTGGTTTTGGGAGGCGAAAACTATAGAATCGGAATGGGTGGTGCTGCAGTATCCTCGGCAGATACCGGAGCTTTTGGTTCGGGAATCGAATTAAATGCCATCCAACGCTCTAATCCAGAAATGCAAAAAAGAACCGCAAATGCCATTAGAGCCTATGTAGAAAGTGACCATAATGCCATTATTTCGATACACGATCATGGCGCAGGCGGACATCTAAATTGCCTTTCGGAATTGGTTGAAGCAACGGGCGGATTAATCGATTTAGACAAATTGCCAGTAGGCGACCCAACACTCTCTGCCAAAGAAATTATAGGCAACGAAAGTCAAGAAAGAATGGGGTTGGTCATTGCAAAAAAAGACCTCGATTTATTACAAAAAATTGCCAATCGTGAGCGAGCACCGATGTATGAAGTAGGTACCGTATCCAACAACAATCGCTTTACTTTTGAATCAAAAACAACTGGCAAAAAACCAATGGATTTTGATTTAAACGATATGTTTGGCAGTACACCAAAAGTTGTAATGAGCGACAGTAGTTTACAAAATAATTTTACAGAAATCATTTATAATCAAAACAATATATATGATTATCTAAACCAAATATTAAAATTAGAATCTGTTGGCTGCAAAGATTGGTTGACCAACAAAGTAGATCGATGCGTTGGCGGAAAAGTAGCCAAACAACAATGCGTTGGGCCTTTGCAGCTACCGCTCAATAATGTGGGCGTTATGGCACTGGATTATTTGGGCAAAGAGGGTGTTGCTACAGCTATCGGTCATGCACCAATATCGGCTATGATTGATGCTGCTGCAGGAAGCCGAAACGCAATTGGCGAAGCTTTATCCAACTTGATTTTTGCACCGATCAAAGACGGTTTGAGTGGTGTTTCGTTATCGGCAAACTGGATGTGGGCTTGCAAAAACAAAGGCGAAGATGCTCGCTTGTATGAAGCCGTAAAAGCTTGTGCCAATTTTGCAATAGCACTCGGGATCAATATTCCAACCGGAAAAGATTCGCTATCGATGAAACAAAAATACAAAAATGACCAAGTGATTTCGCCTGGTACTGTCATTATTTCGGCCGCAGGAAACTGTATAAATATTCAAAAAGTGGTGGAACCTGTTGTGCAACAAGATGGAGGCTCTATATATTATATCAATTTGTCGCAAGACGGTTTTGAATTGGGTGGTAGTGCTTTTGCTCAAATTTTGAACAAAATTGGAACCAAAACTCCAGATGTAAAAGACGCTATTTTTTTTAAAAATGCGTTCAATACCATTCAAAAAATGATAAACAACAATCAAATTTTGGCTGGTCATGATGTGGGAAGTGGCGGTTTGATTACCACCTTATTAGAAATGTGTTTCAATCCATCACAAAATGACCAAAAAGTCAAGCAGTTTATAGAAACCGGAATGTCACTACATTTTGATTGTTTTGAAAACAAGGATATGATCAAAATATTGTTTTCAGAAAATATTGGCGTTGTGCTTCAGGCAAAAAATGATTCTGATTTTGAAGCCACTTTACAAACCAACAATATCCCGTTTTTTAAACTTGGAAGCCCAACAAAATCAGGTGTTTTAAACATTGACACCTTACAATTTGATATCGTTTCATTGCGAAAAAAATGGTTTGAAACCTCCTTTTTATTAGATCAAAAACAAACCAAAAACAACAAAGCCGCGGAGCGATTTGAAAATTTTGACCAACAGGGTTTGCAATATCAATTTCCCACCCACTTTGATGGCCAAAAACCTCAAATAAACCTTCAAAAACCAAGACCAAAAGCCGCAATAATTCGTGAAAAAGGCAGCAACTCCGAGCGCGAAATGGCAAACGCCATGTATCTTGCAGGATTTGATGTCAAAGATGTGCATACCACAGATTTGATTTCGGGACGCGAAAACCTCGAAGACATTCAATTTATTGGAGCAGTGGGCGGGTTTTCAAATTCAGACGTTTTGGGTAGTGCCAAAGGCTGGGCAGGTGCTTTTTTGTACAATCCAAAAGCCAAAACGGCATTAGACAACTTTTTTGCCCGAAAAGACACCCTTTCGATTGGAATTTGCAATGGATGTCAGCTTTTTATGGAATTAGAAGTCATCAATCCAGAGCATCAAACACACGGAAAAATGACCTTCAATGACAGCCACAAACACGAAAGCAATTTTACAGCTGTAACCATACAAAAAAACAATTCGGTTATGCTCAACACATTAGAAGGTAGCACATTAGGCGTTTGGATTTCGCATGGCGAAGGCAAATTTGTTTTGCCGATGAACGAAGAGAACTACAATATTGTAGGCAAATATGGCTATCAAAACTATCCCGCAAACCCAAACGGATCAGACTATAATACCGCCATGCTTTGCGACAAAACAGGCCGACATTTGGTCACCATGCCCCACATCGAGCGATCTACATTTCCGTGGAACTGGGCCTACTATCCAAAAAATCGAGCAGACGAAGTTTCGCCATGGCTCGAAGCCTTCGTAAACGCCAAAAAATGGGTCGAAGATTATAACAACACACACTTGACCGAAAAAAAGCAATAAGCCAAAACCATGAAAATTATTATTTCGCCAGCAAAATCACTCAATCTCACCGACAAACCTATAATTGACGAAGTTTCAAAATGTGCTTTTTTGAGCCAAAGCAAAATCATTCACAAGATTTTAAAACCCAAAAAACCATCAGAATTGGCACAATTAATGCACATTTCGCCAGCACTATCCGAGCTAAATTGGCAACGAAATCAAGCCTGGAAAACCCCTTTTTTGGCCACAAATGCACGGCCAGCAATCTATACTTTCGACGGCGAAGTCTATAACGGCCTGGACGCATACAGCATTTCGCCCCAAAAAATGCAGCAATTGCAAACCAAATTACGCATCCTCTCCGGACTTTATGGCATTCTAAAACCATTAGATCTGATGCAGCCCTATCGCCTCGAAATGGGTACAAAATTGCCCGTCGCAGCAAGCAACAATCTATACGAATTTTGGAAGCCAAAACTCACAGAAACCCTCAACAAAGAACTCAAAAAAAACGAACTATTTATCAATTTGGCTAGCAACGAATACTTTTCGGCCATCGATTTCAAAAAGCTAAAAGTGCCCGTAATCACACCCGAATTCAAAGAATTCAAAAATGGCGAGTACAAAACAATAGGCTTTTTTGCCAAAAAAGCCCGCGGTTTGATGGTGCG
>JANNBA010000062.1:0-8430 GCA_031384845.1 Bacteroidota bacterium | reverse complement strand
CTTTTGGAAAGTTGACAAATTTTTTCAAATTATAGCCGCCGCCTGCCCATTTTGTAACACCATGCTCACAGACGGCATCAAAAACAAAGAACAAGAAAACAACGTACAACTGATGGATATCGCAGAGCTAATTGCCGCTGCCAAAGATTTGTAAAAACTACAACACTAATTCTTTAAGATTTTGAAGTTTTTTGAAGTAGAAGCAGTATAGACATTGATGAAATACAAACCCGCTGATTGATTCAAAAGGGATAGTTTAATTGCAGGTGCATTTACTTTTTTACTCATCAACAACCTACCTTGGAAATCATATACTAAAACTGTTTGAATCTCATCATCCGGTGACTCAATATTGACGAAATCTGATGTTGGATTTGGATACACCACTTCGGTGTTGATTTTATTTGCGGTTATAGACAAAGATGTAGGGCAATCTATAGCGGTTGGTGTATATACATTCATCGTGGTACCGTTAGCAAACTGACCATCGCCATTATAACCCCAACAAAAAAGTTCGCCGTTGGCATTTGTGCCCACGCTATAATTAGCAGATGATGATACAAAATTCAAATTATGACTGTTGTCTATTTGTGTTGGAATTGCTTTTGAAACCATTGTATTGTCGCCCAGCTCTCCAGAATAATTATAACCACAACTCCATAACGTACCATCGGTTTTTTTGGCAATTGTATGGTTATAACCGGGATAAACGGCAATCCAATTATTGGCGGTGCCCACTTGTGTAGGTACTAAAACTTGGCTTGGCTGTGCGGTTCCAAGTTGCCACGCCCAATTGCTACCCCATGCCCACAATGTTCCATCTGTTTTGATTGCAAAAGTGCAAAATGGACCGGCGTAAACCGATTGCCAATTTGAGTCAGTCCCTATTTGATATAAAACACCAACCTGTGGCGAAAGATAACCTAAGCCAAGTTGATGATAAATGTTACCTCCCCAACCCCAAATTGTTCCATTTGATTTCAAACCAATAGAATGAAATACGCCACAAGCAATTTTAACCCAATCTGTATCTGTCCCAATTTGCAGTGGTGTTGGAGCAAAGTTTGAAGGGGTACTGTACCCAAGATTACCATAATCATTAATACCCCAACCCCAAATTGTACCATTGTTCTTGAGTGCAATAGTGTGATATGATCCCGAAAAAATGTCAGACCAATCATTGTTGGAGCCAATTTGTGCAGGAGTGTTTCTATTTGAAGTTGAATTATCTCCCAATTGCCCATTCTTTGAGCTTCCCCAAGACCAAAGTGTGCCATTGTTTTTGAGAGCGACAGAAAAATTTGACCCTGCAGCTATTTTTGACCAAACGGTTTCATTTCCGGTCTGAGTGAGTACTGAAGTATTCAAGAAAGTACCGTTTCCAATTTCGCCATATCGGTTTGAACCAGATTCCCAAATTGTACCGTCGGTTTTGAGAAGCATCAAAAAGTTAAAACTTGCAACAACATTTGCAACATTTGTTATGCCAACTGTTTTGGTTGGCATCAAAAAAGGCATATTATTATTACCCAATTGTCCATATTTATTTTGACCCCAACTGTTCAAGCTACCATCAGTACGAATACCAATTGAAAGCAAATTTCCCGCTGCCGAAACTTTCCAATTCAAATCGCTACCAACTTGGTTGGGTGATAAAACAATCAAATCAGAATTATTTGATACGTATGCTGAATTGTTACCCCAAGCCCATAAGCTCCCATTAATTTTGGTAGCTAATGTATGGTAATCGCCCGCAGATATAGTTGACCAATCATTTAAGCCTCCTATTTGGGTTGGTATATCTCGATTTGTTTCAGTGCCATCTCCCAAATTACCATAAGAATTGTTTCCCCAAGCCCATAAACTTCCATTGGACCGTATTCCAAAACTTTGTATAAAATTAGCCGAAATTGACTGCCAATCATTAAAAGAACCAACTTGTGTAGGGAAATCAGACGTAATTGTTCCTATTCCAAGTTGTCCAAATGTATTATCTCCCCATGACCATAAGGTGTGATCTGTTTTGAGTGCTATGTTATGTTGGCTACCGCTTTTTATATCCAGCCAATTATTTGAGTTGCCTATTTGAATAGGAATAAGGCTATTTATTGTAGTGCCATTTCCAAATTGTTTAAAACTGTTATTTCCCCATGCCCATAGGGTTCCATCGACTTTAATCGCCATTGTAAATCTATAATTACCCGAAATAATTTTCCAGTTGTTATCAGTACCAACTTGGATCGGACTGTTTTTATAAATTTGTGAACCATCTCCCAATTCACCGTTGGAATTACTGCCCCAAGCCCACAAAGAACCATCCGTTTTTATTGCAAAGCTATTTTCTGCACTGGCTGAAATTTCAGCCCAATTGTTTTCGATGCCAACTTGAGCGGGTTTGTTGATAAAATCAAAATTGCCTAAACCAAGCTGACCACTTCCATTATAACCCCAAGCCCATAGAGTACCATCTGTTTTTATGGCTAGGGAATGTTCTGTTACAGATGATATTTTATCCCAACATTCTGTTTGTGAAAAACTGATATTGAACACAAAGAACAATAAAAAAGTAGAGAAAATAGATTTTGAGTAGATATTTGTTTTCATAATGTGCCCGAATTTGTGAATGTGATTTCAAAATTATAGATAGAGGATTGAAATTCCAATTTTTTTTGAAATTATTTTCATAAAGTGACAAAATGGGTTTTGTTTGCCCATGTTGTATTTTGAGGGGAATATCTCAAAAACCCAAAAAGTCTCAATTCGCCCCGATGTAGCGGCATCCTTTTTTTGGTTTTTGAAAAAAACCAAAAAAATATATAGCGTGCAGCGGGACGGGTGGTGTTTTGGTCGGGACGTGTGCGCCAAAAAACTGTGATTTTTGTTTAATTTAATTTAAAATTGAGTTGCATTTTTTCTAATTCGAGTAGTAGCTCGGCTCCTATTTTTACTTTTACTTTTCGGCTTGGCATTGGCAATCGGGTGATGATTTTGGTTTCTTCGATTTCAACGGTTTCAACGGTTGGTTGGTTGCCGATCTCGAGGGTTTCGTTGTTTTCGTCGATCATGGTTTCGTTTTCGTCTGATTCTGCGACTGGTATTTCGACCATTTTTTTTGTTTTTTCTATTTCTAAAACCTCAAATGAAACTTGATTTTCGCCTTTGTGGGTTTTAAAAACAGTGCTTAATTGATGAATAAAATCGGTTTTTATATCCTTGATATTCAAATGGATGATTAGTTTTTTGGCAAAATTTGGCAATACGTCTTGCAGATATTGCACCAACATGTATTGCAATCTTGGCTCGCCTTTTTTGCCGGTTTCTTTGTCTGCCCAGCCTTCTTTGACCAATATTTTGAGAAAGGTAAAGTTGTTTTGTATCAAAAAGTGTCTAAATTTGAGATATTCTTCACCAAAGATTTTGAATTCATAGCTTTCGTCATATCCTTCTAACACAAAGGATGCCCAGCCTTTGCCGTTTTTGGCAATTCGGTGTTGCACGTTGGTGATGATACCACCAAAAGTGAGGTTTTTGTTGATTTGTTGGTCTAAATTTTTGAGTAATTCTAGCTTTGCATTGCAAAAATATTGCATTTCAAATCTATAATCATCGAGCGGATGTCCAGAAATATAGATGCCTACAACCTCTTTTTCGCGTGCCAATTTTTCCATGGTGCTCCAATCTTCGCAGGCGGGCACTATGGGTTCGGCAATTTGCACTTCGCTGGCTTCGCCAAATAAACTCACTTGCGACGAATTTTCATTTTCTTGAAATTTGGCGCCATATTTCATTGCTTTTTCAAAAAAAGTAATGCCATCGCCATCATCATGAAAATATTGTGCCCGAGTGGTGTTTCCAAAGGAGTCAAAACCTCCTGAGAGTGCCATATTTTCAAAGGTTTTTTTGCTTGCGGCTCGCAAATCTACCCGTTTTGCCATGTCGAAAATCGATTTGTATTTGCCTTTTTTTCGATTTTCTACAATGGTTTGTACGGCAGACATTCCAACGCCTTTGACTGCCCCAATTCCAAACCGAACGGCATAATCATCATTGACCGTAAATTTATAAAAACTTTCGTTCACATCTGGCCCCAAAACTTTCAATCCCATGCGTTTGCATTCTTCCATAAAGAAAGAAACTTGCTTGATATCGCTCATATTATTTGAGAGCACTGCAGCCATATATTCTGCGGGATAATTGGCCTTGAGGTAGGCCGTTTGATAGGCAATCCAGGCATAGCAGGTAGAGTGCGATTTGTTGAAAGCGTATTCTGCAAATGCTTCCCAATCTTTCCAAATTTTTTCTAATTTGTCTTCGGCATGGGCATTTTCCATGGCTTGACTAATGAATTTTGGTTTCATTTTGTCCAAAACTTCCCGTTGTTTTTTACCCATTGCTTTTCTCAAAATATCGGCATCGCCCTTTGAAAAGTTTGCTAATTTTTGTGACAAAAGCATTACTTGTTCTTGATAAACCGTGATGCCATAGGTGTCTTTGAGCAGCTCTTCGCAGGCATCAAGATCATATTCTATTGGGTCTTCGCCGTTTTTTCGTCTAATAAAACTGGGGATATATGCGATAGGGCCCGGTCGATAGAGTGCATTCATAGCTATCAAATCATTAAAAACAGTGGGTTTCAATTCTCGCAAATATTTTTGCATTCCGGGACTTTCATATTGAAAAATACCTACGGTTTCTCCTCGCTGAAATAGTTGGTATGTTTTGAGGTCATCGATTGGAAACGCATCGGGATCAAGGTCGATTCCGGTTCGATATTTGACCAATTTTACGGTGTCTTTGATGAGTGTTAGGGTTTTTAGTCCCAAAAAGTCCATTTTGAGCAATCCGGCACTTTCTACAACCGAGTTGTCAAATTGGGTGACATACAAATCTGAATCTTTGGCCGTTGCCACGGGCACAAAATTGGTGATATCACTTGGGGTAATGATCACGCCACAAGCGTGAATACCTGTGTTTCTTAGGTTTCCTTCTAATATTTGTGCTTGCAAAATGGTTTCGCCGCTCAACTCTTTGTCTTTTGAAATGGCAATTAATTCTTTTATTTTTTCAAAATCTTCGGGACGGAGGATTTTTTTGATTTCGCTTTCGGCGTCTTTTAAGAAGCGGAATAAACTCCATTTTGGCGGAATCAAATTGGGTATTAATTTGGCAATTTTATCGGCTTCAAAAAGCGGCAAATCCAGCACACGAGCGGTATCTCTAATAGCAGATTTTGCTGCCATTGTGCCATAAGTGATGATTTGAGCAACTTGTTTGGCACCATATTTATTGATTACATAATCCATCACTTTGCTGCGCCCTTCGTCATCAAAATCGATATCAATATCGGGTAGTGACACCCTGTCTGGATTCAAAAATCGCTCAAAAAGTAGGTTGTATAAAAGCGGGTCAATGTTTGTAATTCCCAAACAATAGGCTACCACAGAACCGGCAGCGGAGCCACGTCCAGGACCAACAGACACATCCATCTCGCGGGCGGCTTTGATAAAATCTTGAACGATCAAAAAATAACCTGGATATCCAGAATTTTGAATAGTAAGTAATTCAAAATCAATACGTTCTTCAATTTCGGTTGTGATGGTTGTATAGCGTTTTTTAGCTCCAATATAGGCCAACTCTCTAAGATAGGCGTTTTCGCCCCTTTTTCCAGCATCGTTATGGTCGGCTGGATCTATAAATTCGATTGGGATTTCAAATTTTGGCAGCAAAACCTCACGTGCCAAATTGTATATTTCTATTTTGTCAACAATTTCCTGAATATTTGAAATGGCTTCGGGCAAATCATTAAATAATTGTTTCATTTCATCGCCCGACTTGAAATAATATTCTTGATTGGGCAAGCCAAATCTGTAGCCTCGTCCTCGTCCAATCGGGGTAGATTGCTTTTCGCCTTCGCGCACACAAAGCAAAATATCGTGTGCATTGGCATTGCTTTTTTCGATATAAAATGTATTGTTGGTCGCAATTAGTTTGACGTTATGTTTTTTTGAAAGGGTAATCAATCCTTCGTTTACGCGGTTTTCGTCTTCCTGATTATGACGCATCAACTCGATGTAACAGTCGTTTCCAAATTCGTTTTTCCACCAAATCAGTGCTTCTTCGGCTTGGTTTTCGCCTATATTTAATAGTTTACTTGGAATTTCGCCGTTCAAATTTCCAGACAAAACAATTAGATCTTCTTTGTATTTTTGTATGCAATTTCGATCTATTCTTGGTACATAATAAAAGCCTTCGGTATAGGCGATTGATGACATTTTTGCCAAATTGTGATAGCCTTTTTTGGTTTTGGCAAGCAACACTATCTGATAGCCATTGTCTTTTCGAGATTTGTCTTTGAGGTCGTCACATACAAAAAATTCGCAACCAACAATTGGTTTTATGATGTTTTCTGTTGGAATTTGACCTTCGTCTAATAATTTTTTATTTTTGGCTTCGATGGTTTTATTATGATACAAAATATCTCGGACAAAGTGAAAAGCTCCCATCAAATTAGCATGATCTGTAATGGCGACCGCCGGCATTTGGTTGTCTGCGGCTGCTTTGACCAAACTTGCTATCGAAATAGTGGATTGTAATACCGAAAACTGGGTGTGGTTGTGCAAATGTGCAAATGCCGTTTGTGTTAAAACTTTAGAATTATCGGCCAACTCCTGTTTTGAAATAACTGATGTAGCTATTCCTCCCAATTGTTGTTTGATTTTTGAAGCCGCATCCTTAAAATTAATATGCTGTAAACCAATTAGTTGAAACGGTTTTGGGTTTTTAGTTTGAAATTCTTCTAAATAGTTTTCTCCAGCTTGAAGTTGTTTTAATGTAAAAATTTCTGTTCTTATAAGTTCAAAAAAGCAACGTGCTGTGGCTTCAACATCAGCTGTTGCATTGTGTGCTTCTACAAAAGCTTGGCCAAAAAGATATTGGTGTAGTTCTGAAAGTTTTGGCAATTTGAATTTCCCGCCTCTACCTCCAGGAAGCCTCAAAAGTGTTGCTGTCACTTCGGTACAAGTGTCTAAAACAGGAAGCGTAGCGAGCAAACTTTCTGTTGACAACCGATAAAATTCGCAACCCAATATATTGAGATCAAAATTTAGATTTTGACCCACAATAAATTTGGTTTTAGATAAAACGGTGTTGAATTTTTCTAAAACTTCTGCTAACGGAACGCCTTGATTTTGTGCTAATTCAGTAGATATTCCGTGTATTTTTTCGGCATCATACGGGATATTAAAACCAACAGGTTGAATCAAAAAATCGCTATGTTCGATGATTTTACCAAATTGGTCATGAAGCTGCCATGCAATTTGAATGCAACGAGGCCAATTGTTAGTGTCGCTTATCGGGGCATCATATCGTTTTGGTAATCCGGTGGTTTCGGTGTCGAATATTAAGTACATTTTGTTTGTTTTTGAGTCTTTTTGTGGCAAACAAATGTAAGTTTTTGGTTTTTGAAATTCAATTTTAGTTATCAACAGTTTTTTATAATTGTTGGTTGAAGCTATTTTTAAAATTTCAGATAAGTTTTATATTTACTATTTCTCGACAATTTACAGGGTAAGATAAAAATTCAACAATAAAACTGCTAATTAAACTTGTTCCTTTTTTTCAAATTTCTTCGACTGTTCCTTGCTTGAGTCTGCTCAAAAAAAGTTGAAGAAACATAGACTTTGAACATTATTTTCTTGAATCGGAATTAGATTTTGGCGTTTTTATTAGACTGTCTAAAATCACTGTTGGAATAATCTGAAAAGAGGTTCTAAAATTTATTTTCAATTTCGGCAGCAGCCAACATCAAATAGTGCAAATCAGTGTTTTTTATAAAAGGAGGCAGCAGCTCGCTTCCGGGGCCAAAAAGTGCCAATTCGACATAGTCGGCAGAGTGTTCGCCGCTTATCCAGCCCACAGAGTTGGTTTTGGTTTGCATTTCAGAAAAGGTTTTGTAGGGTAGTTTTTTGTAGTTATACAAGCCTTCCTCCTTGTGCAAACCGTCATAATAACTCAAAATAATTTTGGCTTTTTCGGTATCAATTTCTTGTGCATTTGCATACAAAATAAGTTCTTGCACTTGTGCGACAGTGGTTTCTGCATGAATTTGATTGAGCAACCATTCGTTGGTTTTTTTGTAATTTTGAATGCCGTCAAAATTATTGTTTGCGGCATTGCCATAAATAATACCCGGGTTGGCATTTCCATGATCTGTCGTAATAATAACAAGCGTTTCTTTGTCGGTTTTTGCAAAATCTATGGCTACTTTGATGGCTTCGTCAAAAGCAATTTGCTCGTGAATAAGCGCACCCACATCGTTTGAATGTGCTGCCCAATCTACTTTTCCGCCTTCAATTTGAAGTACAAAACCATTTTTGTTAAACTTCATTTTGTTGATGGCAATCCTGCTCATTTCTGCCAATGTTGGAATGG
>JANNBA010000046.1:0-8044 GCA_031384845.1 Bacteroidota bacterium | reverse complement strand
TTTTCAAACGTGAAAATCATTCAAAATAAAAAAAATTTTGGTTTTGCTGGCGGATACAATGAAGCACTCAAGGATATAGTTGCAGATGTTTTTGCTTTGGTAAATTCAGATATCGAAGCAACTCCAAATTGGTTGTTGCCGGTTATTAATATTTTTGAAAACCAACCCGAAACAGCTATTATTCAACCAAAAATATTGGATTTTAAAAACCAAAAATATTTTGAATATGCAGGAGCAGCTGGCGGTTTTATTGATAAATATGGCTTTCCATATTGCCGCGGACGCATTTTTGAAAGTATAGAAATGGATCAGAATCAGTATCATGACCAACCCATTTTTTGGGCTTCGGGAGCGTGTTTTTTTATTCGCAGGTCTGTTTTTTTGCAGCTTGATGGATTTGATGCAGATTTTTTTGCGCATCAAGAAGAAATTGATTTGTGTTGGCGCGCATATAATCGTGGTCACAAGGTCATGTTTGCAAGCGAATCTGAGGTATATCACGTTGGTGGTGCTACTTTGCAAAAATCAAATCCAAAAAAAACTTTTTTGAATTTTAGAAATTCGTTGTTTATGATGACCAAAAACTTACCGAAAAATCAACTTTTTCCGGTTCTCTACATTCGATTATCACTTGATGGAATTGCAGCCATTCGATTTTTAATCAAAGGTAAACCGTTAGAAACTTTTGCCGTTTTGAAATCGCATTTTTGGTTTTATTATTATTTTATTAGAAATTATAAAAAAAGAGATACCCACCAAAAAAGAGCTTATTTTCAAACTAAAAGTATTGTTTATAATTACTTCATAAAAAACGGCAAGGTTTTTGATTAGCAGATTTAAGATAAAATTATCAATAGCTTTGGCTACAAAAAAAATAAAAATTGTAAATTTGTACCAATTAAAAAATTTTTTATGAAAAATATAATCATTTGCTTCACAGCAGTTTCATTCTTGACTTCATGCGTTTCTAAAAAAGAATTCGCAGCATTGGAAGCCAAAAACAAAGAAACCCAAGACTTGTTAAACACCGCAACGGTAAAACTCAACTCGTGTTTGGAAGAAAAATCAGGATTGAAAGCCACAGTAACGGGGTTGAATGACCAAATTTCTAATTTGAAATCTACCAATCAAGGTTTGATTAGCAATACCAAAGATTTGACAATTCTTACGGCAAAAGGGGCTGATAATCTTGAAAAATCTTTAGAAGGTTTGAGAGAAAAAGATCTCAAAATATCTCGATTGCAAGATGCCTTGACCAGAAAAGATAGTGTTACACTGGCTATCGTAACAAGTTTGAAAAGTGCCGTTGGGATTTCTGATCCAGATATTGAAATTAATGTAGAAAAAGGAGTTGTTTTTATCTCTATTGCCGACAAACTTTTATTCAAAAGCGGTAGTTCAAATGTGGGTGATCGTGCCAAAGAAGTTTTAGAAAAAGTTGCTAAAGTAATCAATAGCAAACCAGATTTTGAATGTATGGTCGAAGGGCATACAGATAATGTACCTTATATTGGAAACGGTGTATTGATTGATAATTGGGATTTGAGTGTAAAGCGCTCCACCGCAATAATCAGGGTTTTGACAAATGATTTGAAAGTAAATCCAGCACAATTGATTGCAGCTGGAAGAAGTTCTTATATTCCATTAGTTGACAACAATACTGCCGAAAATAGAGCTATTAATAGACGAACCAGAATTGTCGTTTTGCCAAAAATAGATCAGTTTTATGAAATGATCGAAAAAGAAATGAAAAAACAATAATAATGTTTTTTTTAAGATTAAAAAAGGCTGTTTCGTTTTGAAACAGCCTTTTTTTATGGTCTAATATCGATGCGCATATTGATCATATTGCTTTCAAAACCTACTTTTTGATAGGCTTTTATAGCAGATGGGTTATTGTGATATACGTCTAATCGGAGTTCAAAAATGTCACGTGATAGGCACCAATTTTTCAAATTTTCAATTATTTTGGCGTTTATTCCAAGTCCGCGATAATCTGATTTTACAAACATAAAACCCAGATAGGCATATTTTTCAAAAGTATTATAGATTTTTCCAGACTCGATACGGGCATAGCCAGATCCAACGAGTGCATCATTGATTGTTGCCACCAATATTTGTGTGTCTGGAGACGAAATCATTTTTTCAAGATCATAATACTTGACATTTTTAGCTTGGAGTGTGCTATCCATAGGTCTTTCTGCACTGATAACGCCTTGCTCAAATTCGAGTAAAATATGTATATCTCGTATCAAGGCTGCTCTAATTTTTATGTTTTCTGATGGCATAAAAAATAATTTTAAGTTTTGTGTTTCTTTTTTCGTGCTGCCGGAAAAAGCACATTATTCAATATCAAACGATAACCTGGCGATGTAGGATGCAAATCCAATACAGTTGGGGCATCGCCTACTTGGTGCCTGTAATCTTCGGGGTCGTGACCGCCATAAAACGTAAACATTCCTTTGCCCTTTTCGCCATGAATATATCGTGCTTCGCCATTGATTTGGTTTTCGCCCATGACCAAAACATTTGTTTTTATCAATTCTGGAGTAAAAGCGGTGGTTTGTCCCATAAATCCCTTTACCAATTGGGTATGATTTTGACATAGCATACTAGGAATTGGATCCCACTTTGCTGAAAAGTCCATTAGGGTAAAATAGTCTTTCTCCATAGGAACATTCTTTCGTTTTGTGGTCATATCTATGTCTGAAAATTCATATACATTAGGATTTCTTTCTAAAACAAAATCTTTGAAAGCAAAAGTTTTGGTATAATCAATTTTGGTTTGATAGTTGCCCTCACTAGGATCACCATCAAACATTGGTTCGCATATATCTACTCCATCTGCGGACATTGCAATATCAAAACTATCTGTTGCAGAGCACATTGCAAACATAAAGCCGCCTCCAATCACAAAATCACGAATTTTTTTTCCGACGGCTAATTTTTCTTCCGATACTTTGGAATATCCTAATTTTGCAGCTAACTCTTCTGCGGCTCTTTTTTGTTCGATATACCAGGGTGTGTTTTTGTACATGGGATAAAACTTGCCATATTGCCCAGTAAAATCTTCGTGATGTAGGTGAAGCCAATCATACAATAGGAGTTGATCGCTCAAAACTTCTTCGTCATATATAGGTGTAAACGGAATTTCGGCATAGGTGAGCACTAATGTAACGGCATCGTCCCAAGGTTGTTTTCCTTTTGGGGTATAAACGGCAATTTTTGGGGCTTTTTCTAATGCGACAGCTTCCATATTTTGCGAAGGGCTGCTTATTTCGCTTAGGATATTGTTGGTTTCGTCATCTGAAAGCACTTCAAAACTCACGCCTCGAATTTGGCATTCCTTTCTGATATCTGCTGCATCGGGCAGGAGAAATGAGCCACCACGATAATTAAGTAACCAACTGACTTTGAATTGTTTGTCGATTGCCCAATAGGTAATTCCATAAGCTTTTAGATGATTTTGCTGGGTAGTTTCGTCCATTGGCAGCAATATAAAATTGGCCAAAGATGTGTTTGTTACCATCAAAAAAACGAAAAAACTATATGTTAAAGATTTTTTAAAACCCATTCTGATTTTCATATTAATAGCAACGAAGATACAAATTATTCTATAAAAAAAATGTTTTTCTATCTCAAAAATCGTTTTTATAATTATGTTTTAAAAATAAAAAAACAGCTTAAATTCTGATTAATCGTCTTCGTTCATGATTTTTTCACGGTATTTTTTGCCTATCAAAAGCAACATTTTTTGTTTATAATCTTCAACTAACCACTCTCTATAATTTTTGCTGCAATGACTCAAACAGTTTGAATATCGCTTGATCCGACATTCTATATCCTCGTGCAATTCTTTGGCCAATGATTTTGCCTCATTAATGGTTTCGCAATTGTCAACACACATTGCTGCGTGTTGATCTATAGACTTGTCTAACACCACTTTAGATCTCAAATTTTGTGCTATGACTTGTTTGTGCTCATCTTCAACATCAAAATTGATTTGGCTTGATTTTGCAAATTTTGCTCGCAACTCTGGTGGCATTTCATATTTAAAATGCAGTTCTATTTCTGCATCATCACGCAAATTTTCGAGGTAATACTCTGGAGATTTGAAAATATGTTGCCAATTTACAGGTTCGCTCCAAAGCCCGAATCTTGCGGCATTATTGCCCAAATCTATCACCGAAAAAGTATCTTTATGTGCCAATTTTCTAGAGCCACGACCAATCATTTGATAATATAAAGTCAATGATTTTGTAGCTCTATTTAAAATAATTGTCTCTACCGTTGGCTCGTCAAAACCGGTTGTCAAGATACCAACGGATGTCAAAATGGCATCGGGTGTTTTTTTGAACCAATGCAAAATTTCTTTACGATCCTCGGCAGTATTGGTGTTGTCAAGATGGCGAATGGGCAGTCCGGCTTCTCTAAAAGTTTCATATACATATAGCGATGTGCTGATACCATTGTTAAAAATCAAGGTCTTTTTGCCCAATGATTTTTCCATATAAGAATGTAACAATTTTTCTTGCATCACCATATTTGAGTATAAATCGTCTGATGATTTGACGGTATAATCGCCGTTTATACCTACTTTTAATGATGATAACCCTACATCATAACTATAGGTTATTGCTTTTGCCAAAAAGCCATTGTTGATCAATGACAATATGGTATCGCCCACAATGAGTTCGTCATAATTCTCGTTCATTGGCAATTTGATGTTTGAGCTTAATGGTGTTGCGGTAACGCCGAGCAAAAAAGCGTTTGAAAACGAGCTTAATAATTTGCGAAATGAGTTGTAATGCGCTTCGTCTATAATCACCAATCCCACATTATCTATTTGAAGCAACTCATCATTCAAACGGTTTTTGAGCGTTTCAACCATGGCTACAAAACAGGAATACTCGTTTTGATCTGGCAATTCTTTGATTTTGCTGTTGATGATTTTGTTTTTGACATCGAATCCTTTCAACATTTTTGAGGTTTGTTTGCAAAGCTCAATTCTGTGTGTCAAGACTACCACTTTTTTGTTACTTGTTGCTAAAAAGCGTCTTACAATTTCTGAAAAAATCACTGTTTTTCCGCCGCCAGTTGGCAATTGATATAGCAATCTATAGTTTGGAGCGGTGTTTTCCATCCGTTCAAAAATAACGTCTATATCGCCTTTTTGATAATTGTATAATTCTTTTTTTTCTTCAATTTCAAATTCTGAGTCTTGGTGCGACATTGCTTTTTGGGATGGATTTTTGCAAAAGTAGTGCTAAAAAACACTAATCCAATATTTTTTTTTTCAAAAAGCCGTTAAATTATCTAAGTGTTTTGATTTTTTGAAAATTAAGCTCTTTAAATTCTTGAATAATGAGGTCTGCGGTTGTCAAATCTTGAAGTTTAGAATGGAGCGAGTTGTAGCCCACGCAAAATATACCTGCTGCATTTGCCGCTATAACTCCGTTTGTGCTGTCTTCGATCACGATACATTCTTTAATATCGGTGTTTGATAGCAGTGCTGCTTTTTCAAAAATGGCTGGATGTGGTTTTGATTTTGGAAAGTCTTCACCCGACACTTTATGCGAAAAATATGGGTGCAAATTAAATCGATCAAAAATTTTTTCGATAGTCACTTTGGCTGATGAAGATGCCAATACCATTTGTATATTGTTTTGATGTAAATCTTGAATTAGATTTAAAACGCCATCAAGTAAATCTAAATCTTTTTTGTTTTCAAAAGCGTTGTCAAAAAAGGCTCTTTTTGTTTCGACCAATTCATTTATGCTTTGGTCGAGATCAAATTGTAGTTTTAATTTTTCGTAAATATTTTTGGTAGAGTTGCCTGTAAAGCTTGCATACATCAGGTCTGAAACTTGGATATTGAGTGCCGAGAAATGTTGTTGATAGGCATAGTGATGCACCGGTTCGGTATCAACAATCACGCCATCCATATCAAAAATAACGGTTTTGATCATAGTTTAAATGTTTTGTGCTGTAAATTATTATTGCATTTATTTTAGAAATGGTTACAAATGTAGTCGATTTTTTTTGTGAAGTCAAGATAAAAATCAATCAATTTAGGGTGATTTCTAATGCAATTGATATTTTGGTATTTGTGGTTTTACTCGTGTTGGTTTTATTTTTTTTGGTTTTTATGGAATCATTTTTGGAAAATTTTTGTTGTAATTTCGCCCCGATGTAGCGGCATCCTTTTTGGGTTTTCTTTTTCAGAAAACCCAAAAAGATATAGCGTGCAGCGGGACAGCTGGTGTGGGATACGGTATGCTGTGCGCCAAAAAAATCAAAAATAGATGTTGAAGGAGCCTTTGATGGTAAAATTGTTGGTTTCTGGCAGGTTGCGATAGTTGCCGCGCCACGAGAGGTCGATGCGCAGTACCTTGAAGATGTTTCCTATGCCGGCGTTGTACTCCCAATAGGGGTTTTGGGGGGCTTTGTAGGTAATGTTTGAGGCGTTTAGGTTGATATTGTCGTTGGTTATTGTTCCATAAACGGCTTTGATGCCTATATTTTCGCGCCAATTGAGTTTTCGGATATACGGAATTCGGGCAAATAGGATGCCGTTGAAGTTGTGATCCCACTGTAAGGTGGCGTACTGATCTGTTATAAATTCATAGAAATTAAGGTTGTTAAAAGTGTTTTGTATGGCAAGAAACGTTTGGTTTCCGGGAACTACGCTCATCAATCCGAGTGGAACTTTGCCAAAGATTTTGCCAGTTTCGAGGGTGAGTTTGGTGTTTCCAAAAACGCCAATTTCGATAGGTTGTTTGTAATAGATTTGAATTTTTTGATAATCAAAGTCGCTGTTTAGCAAGCCTTTGACTCCTTTTGAGTAGTTGACAAAAAGGCGGCTAAATGGGGCTGTTGTATTTCTGCGTTCAACACCAAAACCGGTTGTTTTTCGGTTTGGAGTGTATTCTAACTGCAAGTTCCACTCGGCTTGTTTGACTTGGCTTTTGATGGCGGTTTGTGCGGCATCTGTATAATAATCCAGGCTGAAGGTTGTTGATGCCGATTCGAGTGTTCTATAAGACAATCCGGTTCTTATGACGAAATTTTTGGTTGGCTCGGCTTCTAATTCGATATTGGTGAGGTCTATTCGGGTTAGTTTTGCATTGTTTCCGGTTGATAGTAATCCCGAGGAGGCAAAACTGCGTCCTAAAACGTCGTTTGTGGTAGTGAGTGAGGCACCAATTTGTTCGATATCGTGGCGATTGCCACCAGATATGATGATGCGATTGGGTTTGCTAAACATCCATTTGCCTGATAGTCCGTATTTGAATTTTTGATCTTTGAATCCAAAGGCACCATAGCCTTGTAGTCGCCAAGTATCATTTCTACCAAAAAAGGTTCGTCCTCCAAAACGCAGTCGAAATCCTTCGACTTCGTTATAACCGATAATTGATAATACGGGACCAAGGTCGTATTTGTCTTTTTTGATGTAGCCTGTACTCAAAATCGTTACAAGGCTATACATTTCTTTGAATCGCTTGACGGTTTTTAGGGTGTCCAGCATTTTGTATATGCCTTTTTCGTCTTTGTTGAGATTTTCAAATCTATTTGTGCGCCAGTAATCATCGGGGCGCGCATACACATCATTGTCCAAAAAGTTGACTTCTTGTTTATAAAAAGCTTCGGGTTTTGGTTTGTTAAATTGGTGGTTTCTGAAGATTGTAGTACGTTTGCCATAAACGCCTTTTGAGCCTTCGTCTTTGCTTAATGCAAAGTCAGACATCATATAATCGCGTGTAAGCAAAAATATAGAATCGTTCATGACCTCATATTCTTGTTCGATATAGATGTCTTTGACCCAGTTGATATTGGCGCTTTTGGTCACGGCCATATTGATTTTTTTGATGGCCCAAGTAGAGTCGTTTACCCAAAAATCGCCTTTGAAAGTCAATTCGCTTTTTCTGCGAGGATAAAAAACCACGTTATAACATTTTTTGTTGTCTATGACGGCAGTATCGCTCAAAACGTAGTTATACACATCTATACCGGTTCGGGAGAGTGGGCTTGTAAAATTTTTGTC
>JANNBA010000031.1:0-2808 GCA_031384845.1 Bacteroidota bacterium | reverse complement strand
GTAAATAAAGGGTGAATGACCGGGTTCGAACCGGCGACCCTCGGCACCACAAACCGATGCTCTAACCAGCTGAGCTACAATCACCATTTGGTTAACGGCTGCAAATATATTATTATTTTTTATTTTGGCAACAAAAAAATGTTTTTTATTTCAAATTTTCTAAGGCATCCACAGCCAAAATTCTATCTGATGTAAAGCCTTCGGCAAAATCTACGCCTACCAAACGGCCAAAATCTTGCACCCTAAAATTCAAACTTTCCAAAAAAGTTTTAGTGGCAATTGGCGTTTGCGGCTCTTTGGAAATCGGGTCATAAAATTGTGATTTATAGGCTTTTATTGCTTCCAATCGTTGGTCGTTATATCCAGAAATATCAACAACAAAATCTGGTTTTAGGCTATTCCATTGTATATAATGGTACACGTTTTTTGGCCGCCAAGCGGCTTGTTTTTGATTTTCAAAATGGGTTTCAATTTTGGTCAATCCGGATAAAAAACAGGCGTCTGCAACCAATTTGCTGCCTTTTGCATGGTCTATATGACGGTCTTCGATCGCATTACAAATTACGATTTCGGGTTGGTATTTTCTGATTATAGCAATTATTTGGAGTTGATTTTCTTCATTGTTTTCAAAAAAACCATCTCGCATATTCAAATTTTCACGACAGTGAATGCCTAATATTTTGGCTGCTGCAGTGGCTTCGGCATCTCGAATTTCAGCCGTTCCACGTGTGCCCAATTCACCACGTGTAAGATCAATAATACCCGCTTTTTTGCCTGCTGCGATGGCTTTTGCCAATGTGCCACCACAACCTAACTCTACATCGTCTGGATGCGCACCAAAGGCTAAAATATCTAATTTCATGGTTTTTGTTTTTGAATATCTTTCAAATAGACTTTGTCTTGAAAATTGATAATTTCTAAAATTATTTTTTCGTTTTTAAAATTTTTCCCTTCTATGATATATTTTTTTCCAGTACCTACTTTAACATTGCTTTTGTCAAAAATAATGTTACCAAAGGTCAATGTCTTTCTAATATCGGAAGTATCGGCCCATTTTTGGTTGATTTTTTGGCTTGCTTCATCAGAATAATAAAACGGTTTTTGACGAATATCTTTCAGCACACGTGCATTTGGAAAATAACTACAGCTGGTGTCTTTTCCGTTTAGAATCATCATCAAAAAAAGCATTCCAATAGCAAAACCACTCAAATAATAGGCAAATCGTTGGTAAAATTTCATTTTTTTTTTGCAAATATAAGTCAAACTTGACTAAAATACAATTAAATTAAGGTCGCTATAGGCTATCCCAAACCATTCTGCGATGGCTTTGTTGGTCAATATACCATGATAAAAATAGACACCGTGTTTGAGTCCATGATTGCGTCTGATCGCTATTTCGATGCCACCATCGTCTGCTATTTGTAACAAATATGGGCTCAAAATATTACTGATTGATAGTGATGCAGTTTTTGAATATCTTGACGGAATATTGGGTACTCCATAATGAATCACATTGTTTTTTACGAAAGTAGGATTTTCATGGGTTGTTACTTCGGAAGTTTCAAAGCAGCCTCCGGTGTCGATGCTTACATCTACTATTACGGCTCCATTTTTCATGTTTTCGACCATCGTTTCGGGCACCACAACGGGGCATCTTTCTTTGCCACGCATGGCACCGATGGCTACATCACAGCGGCGAAGTGCTTTGAATAATGCTTTTTGCTGCAGGGTTGATGTAAAAATACGTTGGTTCAAATTGTTTTGCAATCGGCGCAATTTGGTGATTGAATTGTCAAATACTTTGACGCTTGCGCCCAATCCTATGGCGGTTTTTGCAGCAAATTCGCCTACAGTGCCTGCGCCAATGATAACCACTTCGGTTGGTGGCACGCCGGTAATATTGCCAAAAAGTAATCCCTTTCCTATTTGATTATGAATCATCAATTCTGCGGCTATCAATATAGAAGCGGTACCGGCTATTTCGCTCAACGATTTTACGGCGGGATAGGTGCCATCATCATCTTTTATAAATTCAAAAGCGAGTGCAGTAATTTTTTTGTGCTGTAACGCTTCCAAATAATTATTTTTCAGCGTTTTGAGTTGTAGCGCCGAGATCAAAATGGCTTCGTGCTGCATCAATTCTATTTCAGCAATTGATGGTGGTTCTACTTTTAGGAGCATTTGGCAGGCAAAAACTTTTTTGGTGTCTTGTGTGATTTGTGCCCCGGCCTCGCTATATTCGGTGTCGCTGTAGCCGGCACTTTGTCCGGCACCAGATTCCAACAATATGTGATGACCGTTTGCTACTAATGAATTTACGGCATCTGGTGTCAAACAAATGCGGCGTTCTTGGTGGCTACTTTCTTTTGGAATTCCGATAAAAAGTTGGCTTTTGTGTTGTGCGACTTCTAATTTTTCTTCCTGTGGCAGTAATTGTTGTGCTGTAAATGGTGAAAATGACATAGTTGGCTTGATAAAATAGGTGTCGAAGTTATAAAAAAAAACTGATATTTGATTTTTTTTATATTTTAAATCTGCAAAACAGCTTGTATTATGATTTTGAAATTCTAATATTGGTTTTTGTTTTTATAGCCTGATTCGCCGGGTTTGATAAATATGGTTTGTCGTTTTTGTACTGTTATCTTTGGCAAACTCGCCTGCTCTGTCTTGTCTGACGGGGCGATAAGTTGTTGCAATTCTGTGATTTCAAAATCGGTCAAATCCCGAAATCTGCCTACTGGAATATCTAATGAAATGTTGATAATTCTGATTCTTTTTAGGGCGGTGACTTCATAGCCCAAAAATTCG
>JANNBA010000002.1:0-16405 GCA_031384845.1 Bacteroidota bacterium | reverse complement strand
AGGCACTCTATTTCCATCAAAAAAAGTTCGTTGTTGAGGATAATCCCATCAACTCTGGCGTATAATAGATCTTCATCGAAACTATCAACCACTTTTTGTGCTTTTTCGATAAGCATTTTTGAGGGTTGTGCCAAAGAATATTGTCCGCCAAATTGTGATTGAATTCTGAAATCGCCTGCAACTGGTTTTTTGTTGACGGCATGCGAAAATTGTTTGTCAAAAAACACAAAGGAAGTTTCGCCTTCTGTTTGAATTTCTGGCATAAATTCTTGTAGCAATAAATCTTTTTGGGCTGCAATGGATTGATATTCTTGATTTATTGGGTCAATGTCCTGAATATCAAATACTTTTGTGAGGTATGAGCCCGCAGAATAAGCTGGTTTTATGACAGCTTTTTTCCAGTGTTTTGGCACTATATGTTGAAGATCTAGTTGGTTTGTTTTGGTTATAAAAACGGTTGGAATGATTGCAATTCCTTTTTGTTGCAAATCTTGCAAATAAAATTTGTGTTTGTTTTGGTTGATAACAGCAAGAGCATTAAGGGTTTTGATTTTTGCTTTTTCTATTTGTTGTAGCCAATTGTCAAATTGGGTTTGTTTTTCAAAATAGTCCCAGGTATTTCTAAAAATGAGTAGGTCAAAATCGTTCCAATTGATTTGGTCATCGTCCCAGATTACAGCTGTTGCTTGATGGTTGTATTTGGCCAATTCTGGTATTAGAAGTTGGTCTGAAAGTGTTAGGTTTGGTAAATCTTTGCAAGTGAGTAGTGCTATTTTCATGTTGTTTTAATAAAGATTGGTTCGTAAAGCTGGTATATTCAAAAGGAGCATAAAATAGCCGAAAAACTTGTACTTTTTGCCTTTTTTTGTCAAAAAAATCTTCGTTAACAAAGTCTATTGAACATTTTTTTCCTTGTTTTGACAAAAAATAACCGCGGTTTATAGTCCGTTTTATGCACCTATTTGGTTAAAGCCTCAATAAAATATCATTTTGTGGTATCGGTTTCTATTAGTCCGTCTCGCAAACGGATGATTCTGTGGGCATAAGCTGCAATTTCTTCTTCGTGTGTGACCAGAATAACCGTGTTTCCTTGTGCGTGAATGTCGCCAAAGAGTTTCATGATTTCGAGCGAAGTAATGCTGTCAAGGTTTCCTGTTGGCTCGTCTGCCAAAATAATTGAGGGCTTGTTGACCAATGCTCTAGCGATGGCTACACGTTGCCTTTGTCCCCCTGAAAGTTGATTGGGCTGGTGGTCCATTCTGTCTGCCAGATTTACTTGGTGCAAGACTTCGGTAGCGCGAAGTTGCCGTTCTGATTTTGAAAATCCGGCATAGACCATTGGTAGGGCTACATTATCTAAAGCGGTTGTTCTGGGCAAAAGGTTAAAAGTTTGAAATACAAATCCTATTTCTTGGTTACGAATTTCAGCAAGATTATCGTCGTGCATTTTTGAAACGTCTTGACCGTTAAGGATATAGCTGCCAGATGTTGGTGTGTCAAGACATCCCAAAAGGTTCATCAATGTAGATTTTCCAGAACCCGATGGTCCCATGAGAGCTACATATTCACCTTTGTTGATTTCTAAATCAATGCCTTTGAGCACATACACGGTTTCGTTTCCGAGAATAAAATTTCGTTTGATGTTGCTAATTTTGATAAGTGGTTCCATAGCGATAGGTTTGAAAATGTAGTTTTTATTGGTATAAAAAATCGGTGTTTTGTTACAAAAATAATTTTCAATGGGTTTTCTTGAGGGTTCGAGCCGCTAAAAAAAGTGAGGTTAATGTTAGTATTGCTGCCAAAAAAAACGGTGCTCCTGGCAGGTAAATAGGACTGTTTTTTGAAGTAGCAAATGCAAATAAGTTGGTCATTATCAAGGGGCCGACAATCGAAGTAAGGCTCATCAGGCTGGTGAGTGCACCTTGTAGCTCGCCTTGCTCATTGCTTGGTACTTGGGCTGATATAATGCCTTGTAAAGCTGGCCCACTGATGCCACCAAGGCAATAGGGTATCAAAAAGGCAATCATCATCCAATCTTTTGATGCCAATCCAAATAACAATAAACCAAGTGACGAAAAACTGGTGCCCAAATAAATGGCTTTTTTTTGTCCTATTTTGGGTATAATTTTGCGTATCAAAAATCCTTGTACAAAAGCTACCAAAACCCCAACAACAGCAAGGGAATAACCGACGATTTCGGGTGTCCAGTTGAATTTGAACATGGTATAAAATGCCCAATTGGATTGAACCGCGTGCGAGGCGATAAAAGTGAGTACTAACGAGGCTACGAGTCCAGCAATTACAGGGTGTTTTTGAAGGGTTTTGAGTGATCCAATTGGGTTTGCTCGTTTCCATTCAAATGGGCGTCTATTTTCTTTAGACAAAGATTCTGGAAGGATAAAGTAGCCGTAAATAAAATTAAGTAATGTAAGTCCCGCCGCTAAAAAGAAAGGCACGTTGGCACCCCATTTGCTTGCTACGCCTCCTATAATAGGACCAATAATAAAACCAAGACCAAAAGCGGCTCCTATAAGTCCAAAATTCTGACCTCTTTTTTCGGGGGTGCTAATGTCTGCAATATAGGCAGTTGCCGTTGTAAAACTGGCACCCATAATACCAGCAATAATTCGACCCGCAAAAAGCCACGCAATTGTAGGGGCAAAAGCGTGCAGAAGATAATCAAGTCCAAGCCCAAATAGCGAGAGCAATAAAATGGGTCTTCGCCCAAATTTGTCGCTCAATCCGCCCAAAATTGGGGCGCAAATAAATTGCATAAAAGCGGTTGAAAAAATCAATAAACCACCGTATCGAGAGGCTTCGTTGATACCAAGTCCCGTAAGTTTTTCGATCAAGGTGGGTACAATTGGAATGATAATTCCCAATCCGATCACATCTACCAATACGGTTATGAAAATAAAACCTAAGGCGGCATTTCGTTTTTGTATCATATTTTTTTATTCTTTTGTGATGATTAATGATGCTTTTATGCCAAGTGTGAGGTTCCAATAATTGGCAGATATGAGTTGTCCTTTGTCGTCAAACAAACGAAATTCGGCGGTGTTTGGCGCATACACACCTTCGTTAAGTGCTTGAATATCAATTTTATTAAACCCATTTGTCAATTCAATTTTTACTTCTCTATAGTTTGCTTCAAGCAAAATTTCGTGCACTTGCACCATATCATTTACATAAATGCGCACCATATCGCCATCGATTTCTCCATAATCGCGGCAAATTAATCTTACAAATTTTCCGTTACTTCTAAAATCGCCCAAATATTGATCTGTTTTGAACGGAATTTGTCCATCTCCATCAGATTGGTTCAGCTTTTTTTGAATAATATCACCCGGATTTGCAAAAACGGTTTTTGTGGCCAAATTTGATTTTTGTCTTGGAAACGGCAAATTTGGATCAGGAAATTTGTCGTTATAAACTGGTGGCACTTTTAAATTAAAGTTAAAATTTTCTGGCTTTTGCTGTGGCAAAACAACCGAAGGAGTGGTTTTTGACAAAATTGGCATAGGCGGAAGTTTTGTTTTCTTGAACAATTCCGGCTGTGCAAACCCTTGATTTACAGTAAGTATAAAAATAAAAAAACCAAAAAATAATTTCATAAATAAGGGGTAAATGCTGCTTTGAATTATTTTTTAAAAGTAATTAAAATTTAAAAAAAGCCATTCATTTTTTTAAAAAATTAACTTTTAAAAAAATTAAAAATAAAATCTGAAGGGAGTTGGTTATATTTGTGGCCAATTTCAATCTAATTTTGTTTTTTATCAAAAAACAATCTTTTTGAACCTAAAATATTATTTAAAATCTATGATTATGAAAAAAACATTATTTATTATTTCTTTTTTGGCATTTCAATGGATGAATGGACAACTTTTGTTTCAAGATAATTTTGCAACTTACAATACGGCAGTGCAACTGAGCGGACAGGGAGTGTGGACAAACAACTCATCAAATCCAGGCGGATTGGGTAGTTGTGCTGGTTTTGGTTGTCCAAATGCTAAAGTTTTGGCAACACCAATTAGTTATTTGAACTTTGGTGAGGCTTTGAATTCATTTGAAATAAAACCGGATACTGATGGTTGCGGGCGCTCGATCACTGCAACCAATTCTGGCAGCATTTATATAGGTATGGTTTTAAATTTGACGTCGGCCTCGGGCGCAGCAACGCCAGGAGATTTTTTCAGGGTGATGAGTGGCGGCAATTTTAGTTCTACTTTCAAAATGTATGCAAAAGGCTCTGGCACAGGATTTTTGGTGGGTTTTAGCAAGGGTTCAAGCAGTACAATAACCTATGCGCCAATGGTGATAGATTATAATTTTAACCATCTGATAGTGTTCAAATATACTTTCAACCCGGGCACTGCCGATGATGTGATTAGCCTTTTTGTGGATCCTATTTTTAGCGGAAGCGAACCTGCATTTGCGGCACAAATTTTTTCTGGTACAGACACCACGGGAAGCATCGATAGATTGTCATTTCGACAAAATAGTGCTACGGCAATGCCTTCAGGAAATGTTGGATTGATTAGCGTAGCCACGAGTTGGTCTGCACTTTCTTTTCCACAAATGGGTGTTAATCAATTTGATAAAACCAATTTTGTGATTAACACCAACAATTGTTCCACTGGAATTCTAGAAATAAAAAGTATTTCAGAATTGCAAAATGCTACTTTAAAAGTTTTTGGTATCAACGGAAATTTGTTATTTTCTAAAAAAATTAAATTAATTGCTGGAAATAATGAGATTGGCATCGAGCCTATATTAGGGTCAACGGCTTGCATAATCGAAATTGTTTCAGCAAATAATCAAAGATTTGTACAAAAAGCAATCAGCAAATAATTGTTTCAAATTTTTTAACATCCTTTTTTAGGAATAAAAAAACCAATCTTGTTTTCAACATACACTAAAGAATTTTCTTATAATTTCAAGCTCGCTTATCCAGTCATTGTGGGTATGCTTGGACATACTTTGATTGGTATTGTAGATAATTATATGGTTGGTAATCTGGGATCTACAGAGTTGGCAGCGGTATCTTTGGGCAATAGTTTTATATTTATAGCACTTTCTATTGGGATTGGATTTTCTACCGCTATCACCCCGATTATTGCAGAAGCCGATGCCGAGAAAAACGAAAAAAAAATACGAACTTCCTTTCATCACGGATTGTTTTTGTGTACCATTTTGGGGGTTATCTTGTTCATTTTCACGGTTTTGTCAAAACAGTTGATGTATTTTATGGATCAGCCCGAGGCGGTAGTTTCGCTTGCCGCTCCCTACATTGATTGGGTAGCTTTTTCGCTCATTCCGGTGATTATTTATCAAGGTTACAAACAATTTGCTGATGGTTTGGCCTCAACAAAATACTCGATGTATGCCATTTTTATGGCCAATGTGGTGCATATTTTTTTTAATTATGTTTTGATTTATGGGTTTTGGTTTTTTCCAAAATTAGGAATTTTGGGTGCCGCCCTTGGTACCGTCATTTCTAGAATTATGATGGTTGTTTTTATGCACTATTTGCTAAAATACGATAGCGAAATCAAAAAATATTTTAAGAATTTTGCTTTTAAAGAAATCAAAAAATCTGTCTTGAAAAAAATCATTGATTTGGGTTTCCCCTCAGCCATGCAAATGTTGTTTGAAGTAACTTTGTTTACTGCGGCAATCTGGCTTTCGGGCTCCTTAGGAAAAAATAGTCAGGCCGCAAACCAAATCGCGCTCATTATGGCTTCAACTACCTTTATGTTTGCCATGGGACTGAGCGTAACAGCCATGATTAGAATTAGTTATCAAAAAGGATTGCAGGATTATCAAAATTTAATTGTGGCATCAAAATCTATTTTTTTGATGGCAATTTTGGCAGAAACCCTGTTTGCTATTATTTTTGTGGTTTTTCACAATTATTTACCTCATCTTTTTTTGAATATGTCAGACCCATCCCAGGCTATCGACAATCAAGAAATCATTATGATTACCTCAAAATTGCTATTGGTAGCGGCTGTTTTTCAAATTTCAGATGGCGTACAAGTGGTGGTTTTGGGTGCATTACGAGGGCTACAAGACGTAAAAATCCCTATGTATATTACCTTCTTTGCCTATTGGATTGTGGGATTTCCTGTATCATATTATCTAGGAAAACATACAGATTGGAAAGCCACCGGTGTCTGGATTGGTCTTCTTGCAGGACTTACAACGGCAGCGATTTTGTTGTATATTAGATTTCATATTTTGACCAAAAAATTGGTTTTGATGTCAAAAAAAGAGAAGCACTTATTATAACAAACCAAAATTGTCAACCAGAAATTGTAACATATTAGATTTTATTTCGTATCATTACCAAACAAAATAATTTTTGAAAAAATGATACTATTTATTGCACTAGGTCTAATTTTATTTGTTGTAAGTTTTGTAATAAACAACAACAATAACCCGCTTTCAAAATTTGCAAATGCCTTCAAAATGGGCGGAATTGTAGTAATTTTGTTGGGGCTATTCTCATCAATGTTCAAGCAAATTGATGCCGGCAAAGTAGGCGTAAAATCGCTTTATGGTAGTGTCGAGCCTGATATTCTTGAAAGCGGTTTGCATTTGATAAATCCACTATTAGATGTGACAGATTATGATATTCAAACCCAAAATTATACGATGTCTGCCATACATGGAGAAGGGGCACAAGAAGGAGATGATGCGATTCGGGTTTTGTCAAACGACGGATTAGAAGTTGTAATAGATTTGACCGTGCTTTATCGAATTTTGCCGTCAGATGCACCAAAGATTTTTAAAGGAATTGGTGTGAATTATACAGACAAAATTGTTCGCCCAATCACCCGCACCCGAATTAGAGATAATGCTGTTTTTTATGATGCCGTAGCGCTTTATTCTACCAAAAGAAACGAATTTCAACAACGGATATTCAAATCTATTGAAGTGGATTTTAAAACACGCGGTCTCATTTTAGAACAACTTTTGATTAGAAATATCAATTTGCCAGCATCTGTAAAAGCAAGTATCGAAAGCAAAATCAATGCCGAGCAAGATGCTCAAAAAATGACTTTTGTACTTCAAAAAGAAAAACAAGAAGCCGAAAGAAAACGTGTTGAAGCACAAGGAATTGCAGATTATCAGCGCATTATTTCGAGTGGTTTGACAGACAAAAATTTGAAATACTAACAAATAAAAGCACATAAAGAGTTGGCCGGATCACCAAACACCAAAATTATTTTTATGAATGGAAAAGGAAACGGATCTGTAATTTTGTCTGACAAATAATTCAATCAATATAAAAAAACATGGAATTACCAAAATTTTTACTTGGCGACAACACCGATTTTCCTGATGATATTTTTATTATTCACCTCGATTATCCCCGATTTATTATCAATCTGAAAGATGACGAAGTAGAGTTTATGGAAGAAGATGAAGACCTTGACGAAGCCGAATTAAATCATGAAATGGAAAATTTGATTGTACAAGCCAATGCTTTTTATGACCGGGAAATTGCCATTTATGAAGAATAATTCAAACTGCAAATAAGCTTATGCTTTTGCAAAAATATTCAAACTTTAAAATAGAAGCCGGTACCGATGAAGCTGGTAGGGGCTGCTTGGCAGGACCTGTAACTGCTGCTGCCGTGATTTTGCCTACAAATTTCGAAAATGAAATGCTGAATGACTCCAAACAATTATCAGAAAAAAAACGAGATTTTTTGTTGCAAATTATTCAAAATCAAGCCATAAGCTTTTCTGTCACGCATCTCGAACCTGTAGTGATAGATCAAATCAATATTTTGAATGCGTCGATTTTGGCAATGCAAAAATCTGTTTTGAAACTTGACCCAAAGCCACAATTTTTGATTGTAGATGGCAATCGATTCAAGGCATTTGATCAAATAGATTTTGCTTGTATCATAAAAGGGGACTCAAAATATCTGAGCATTGCTGCTGCCTCAATACTAGCAAAAACAGCTCGTGATGCCTATATGAATCAAATTCACGAAGAATTTCCGATGTATAATTGGAAAAAAAACAAAGGATACCCCACAAAAGAGCATCGTGAGGCAATCAGAAAATATGGCGTAACCAAATACCATAGATTGAGTTTCAAATTGCTTGAAGAGCAAATGAAAATTGAATTTAAAGCTGAGAATTAACAAATTTCGCTTCAAATAAAGCAGCAAAATGAGTCACTATTTTGTTTTTGACTTCTGATTCGTCCACCTTTTCGACACCAAGCTCAACCTGAAGCGAAGTTACAGATTTTCCTTTGATACCACATGGAATAATGTGGTCAAAATAACCCAAATTGGCATTGACATTCAGGGCAAAACCATGCATCGTGACCCACCTACTCGCTCGAACTCCCATGGCACAAATTTTTCGTGCAAAAGGTGTACCTACGCCAATCCAAACGCCCGTTTCGCCCGGACTTCGAGTAGCAACCAAACCATATTCTGCCAGAGTCAAAATAATTATTTCTTCCAAAAAACGAAGATATTGATGAATATCTGTGAAAAAATTTTCTAAATCTAAAATTGGATAACCCACAATTTGCCCAAGCCCATGAAAGGTGATATCGCCGCCACGATTGATTTTATAAAACGCAATATTTTTTTCGATTAGTTGCTTTTCTGAAAGCAATAAATTAGACAAATCGCCACTTTTTCCGAGCGTGTAAACATTTGGATGTGTGACAAATAACAAAAAATTTGGCGTTGGCAGCTGTGTATCATTTTTGCGGTTTTGAATTTTAAGATCTATAATTTTTTTAAAAATAGTTTCTTGATAATCCCAAGTTTGTAGAAAATCTCGTAACCCCAAATCTTCTAGAAAAATATTTTTGTTCATATCAAATTCAAATTAAATACCATTGAAGCGACAAAGTTACAAAAATCATTTTCTTTGGCTTGAATCAAAATGTGATAAAAAAAGTTTATTTTTACAAAAAAGTTAGATTTTGAAAACAGCAAATACCAAAACCGCTTTGACCGAAAACAAAGGCGTTGCCAACACACAAAATGTGAATGCAACAGCGGTGGCTCATATTCAAAATAGTAGAAAAAATGCACCCTCGGTTTCAACTTTGGTCAACGGAATTTTGAACGGCGACATAACCGCTTTGAGCCGTGCCATCACATTGATTGAAAGCAACAATGAAACCGATTTTGAAAACGCCAAATACCTAATTAACAACTGTTTAAATAATTCAAATAAATCTATCCGCATTGGAATAACCGGTGTGCCGGGAGTGGGCAAAAGCACTTTTATCGAATCTTTTGGCAGCATGTTGACCAAAATAGGCAAAAAAGTAGCCGTTCTTGCAGTGGATCCAAGCAGTTCCATTTCGTTAGGTAGTATTTTGGGCGACAAAACCCGAATGGAAGATTTGGTAAAAGACAAAAACGCCTTTATCCGACCCTCGCCATCGGGCTTGAATTTGGGTGGAGTAGCCCAAAAAACCCGCGAAGCCATTGTGCTTTGTGAAGCCGCAGGATTTGATATTATTATGATAGAAACCGTTGGTGTTGGGCAAAGTGAGACCGTAGTTCATGACATGGTCGATTTTTTCTTGCTTTTGGGGCTTACAGGCGCTGGCGACGAGCTTCAGGGCATCAAACGTGGCATTATAGAAATGGCTGACGCCGTAATTATCAACAAAGCCGATGGCGATAATTTGACAAAAGCAACCCAAACACAAATAGAAATGAGTAGCGTTTTGCACTTTTTTGTGGCCAAAAAATCCGGATGGACACCAAAAGCGATGACTTGTAGCGCCATTTCTGGACACGGAATATCGGCAATTTGGGAACAGATTTTAGAGTATGTAGCCCAAACCAAAAAGAACCAATATTTTTTTGAAAACAGACAAAAGCAAAACTATTTTTGGATGATGGAAACTATAAACAGACAACTAAAAGCCCATTTTTTTGCAAACCAAGAAATTCAAAAACAACTAAAAATCAACACCCAAAAACTTGAGGCAAATGCCATATCACCATTTGAAGCAGCATCAGATTTATTAGAAAATTATTTTAAAACCCTGTAAATCAATACTATGATGAATTTATTCGAAGCCGTTTCCGAAAAAATTGTTTTGGATTTGTCCGATGCCGAAATTGTATATTATCCCAATTTTTTTGATCAAACTGATGCTAATGCAATTTTTGAGAAGCTAAAAACAAGCACAAATTGGCAGCAAGATGAGATTACGGTTTTCGGAAAAAAACATTTGCAACCCAGATTAACAGCCCTTTTTGGAAACAATGGCAAATCATATAGCTATTCGAATATCAAAATGAATCCAACACCATGGACGGTTTTGTTAGAAAAAATTAAATTAAAAATACAATCGGTTGTCCAAACAAATTTTAGCACCGTTTTGCTAAATTTGTATCGATCAGGGCAAGACAGCAATGGCTGGCACGCAGACGACGAAAAAGAATTGGGGCAAAATCCCGTCATTGCATCAGTGAGTTTCGGTGCGCCCCGTTTTTTTTATTTAAAACACAAAACAAACAAATCACTCAAACAAAAAATCCTACTCGAACACGGTAGTTTGCTTGTCATGAGCGGCACAACACAACATTTTTGGAAACACCAAATACCAAAAACAACAAAACAATTAGATCAAAGAATCAACCTGACTTTTAGACTAATCCGATAATTTATTTCTTTTTTTGGCGCACCACACTCCTACCCCAACAACACCTGTCCCGCTGCACGCTATATCTTTTTGGATTTTCTGAAAAAGAAAATCCAAAAAGGATGCCGCTGCATCGGGGCGATTTTAGACTTTCAACTTTCAAACATCTAGAACATCGTGTAAAATTTGTAAAAAAAAAAATCAAATTGACAACAATTTATGCTACTCTTGGAAAACAAATTTGAACAATTGTACCTTCATTTTTTGAGCTATTAGATTCAAAAGTACCTTTATAATAAAGAATTCTTTTTTCAATATTTTCCAATCCAAATCCTTTGGCTGTAAATTTGGTGTCATACCCTATACCATCATCTGTAAATTGAAAAATATATTCGTCATTGTATGCAAAAAATTCAATTATGACATGGTTAGATTTACCATGTTTTAATGAATTATTTATAATCTCCAAAGAAATTAAATATACATCATAAACCCAAGCCTCATTTACATTCTCCGGAAAATCATAATTATAAATAGCAATGTTACCATACTTCAATCCTGCATTTATACTCTCAATTTGACTTTGCAAACTCGAAAACAAGGCGCCATCATCTAATGATTTTGGTAGTATTTGATGCGAAATATCTCTAATGTCATTTGCAAGATCCTGAATACTCTCGTGGGTTTTTTCGAGATTTTTTAATTCTAAAAATTGCATAATACTGGCAATCTTACTTCCTAAATTATCATGAATTATATTTGCAATTTGTCTCCTTTCTCTAATTTGAATTTGAGTGATTACTCGAATAGATTTCTCTTTTTCGATAAGAATCTCTTCCATCAATTGATTGTTTTTTTGAAAAGTTTCTAAATAATTTTTTGTCAATAAATACCCAAAAAAGAAAACTTCGTACAAACTAACAATGACCAACCAATCAACTGGTATAATAACCGTACTGATTTGAAAAGATTTTAAAATAATAGAAACGCCCCAAATCATTTGAGGAAAAAAAGACAAGAATAAATATATGGCAGACTTTCTGTCGATTTTGAGTTGTACAAAAGTAGCCCAAACAATTAATACTATTATAATTAAAAAATTGATATATCCAAAATACCAAAACACCCTTAGCAAATCAATTTTTTTTAATAAGAGCAACAATAAAGTTGATACAATTATAGCAATATTGAAACCATTTAGAAAATAAATAAATCTATATTTTAAAAATTGTTTGTTTTTTAAATTAAGAAAATGACTCAGAAACATGGTCAAACTAATAAACCACAAACTTGCCGTATAAATTCGGAACTCACTGAAATATAAAAATTCGGGAAATAAAAAATATTTTCCAAAATTAGAGGTAATAATCAGATAAATAGCACTCAACACCGAATACAATATGTAATAGGCATAAAGTTTCTTCTTGGTAATAAAAAAGAAAATAACGTTAAACAAAATCAACATAAAAATAAATCCCAAGAAAAATGATATCAAAACAATTTTTTCTTCAGATTGTTTGGCTAATTTTTGTTCTCCTTCTAGTGTGTAATTAAATTCAAAAAATGAAATTTCTTTTTTAATTTTAACCAAAAAAGTTCTTGTTTCATTTGGATTTAAAGTGATTTTAAAGGAATGAAAATCTATAAATGAGCCAGAAAAATGGGTTCTATCTCCCAAAATTTGTTTTTTATTGCCATCATAAAGCACCAGACTATCCAAATGAACATTGTCAAAGCACAGCCAAGCTTGCTTTGCAACTTTAGAATCCAAATTTTTAATTTTGAACAAACACCAAACCGAAGTGTTTGTATTGTATCCTATATTAAGATTCTTAAAAAGAGGTGAAAATTGCTTCTTAAACACACTATCTTTTTGCCAAGTTGAATTTTTGTCAATAGCATATTTTCCAACCACCAAAAAGTCTTTTTCGGTTTGCGCAATCGTTAAATTAAAAGCTAATAATAAACTAAGAAAATAAATTATTTTCATGCGCAAATTTTATTAAAGAACTACTATTTGTGATTTTAAGTTTGCGGTGAATATTTTTTCTATGCGTATCGACTGTTGCTTTACTAATAAAAAGTTTTTGAGCAATTCCTTTGCTATTTTCACCATCAATAATTAGTTTTATAATTTCTTTTTCCTGTTTAGAAAGAATAAATTTTCCGATAACCAACTCGTTTAGAGGAGTATAGCTATTGATTTCTTTTTTTGTGTTTTTGTTGATATAAAAAGCGGCATTTTTTTCGAGCTCTATTACTTCATACAACTCATCAGCACTAGTTTCTTTTTTTAAAAAAGCATTTACACCCATTTTTTCAGCCTTTTTAATCAAAAAATCTTCAAAATAAGCAGTCAAAATTATTATTTTCGTATCTGTTAAGTGTTTTTTTAAGTCTAATATTAGTTCAAATCCATCTCTATTATAAATATTCAAATCGCAGATAAAAACATCTATAGTATTATTTTCTATATATTTTTTACAAGTCTCATACGCACTGAAAATTTCAATTTGATAATGGCTGCCATACTGTTTTAGAATTTCGGCTATACCAATAGCATACAGAATATGATCGTCGCAAATAACAATTTTTTTGGTCATATCTTTTTAATTACCATACATTTATTATAGTGGTAAATGTAATTAAAAAAATGATAAAACAAATTGATCTATTATTAGTGGATTTTTTAATTTAAGGCAAAAAGACAAAAGCTACTTTTTTGAGTAACTCTTATCTTTTTTAAGAATCAAAAATTATTATTGAAAACGCTATTCGACTATAATATTATAAGCGCCATTTGTAGTCAAACTCGCATCCAAAACCAGACTTTTCTCATTTCCAGAAGCCTCAATTATAGACAAAGACGCCGTATTTGGTGATGCTGTGCCCTCGTTGTGAGCAAACAATAGCACATAGTTATATCCCAAATTGTTTAATGCAACCGGAACATTTAATTTAGAGCTTGGTCCCAATAATTCGTATTCATCAACCACAACAACACCATTTACAACCAATGTAATGATATCACCATCTATCAATCCGCCGCCATCCCAAACTTTGAAAGTGACATTCTTGGTAGATACCTCAACGGTGCCGAGATCAACTACAGGTCTATCACGATAAACTGATGGCATATTTGGCACGAGCACTACAACCTCGGATGGTGCTTCCTCCTCGTCTTCCTCTGCAACACAGCAAATAAACAAGGGCGAGATTGCAAAACATAAAATGGAAGCAATCATCATTTTTCTAAAATTTTCAAACTTTTTCATAATTTTATTTTTTATAATTTTTTGCCTACTCTATCTACCCTTTTCGGCTTTTCGGGTGCTATCGACTATATACAATTCCAAACATAAAACCCTGACCTTCATACGTATATGATGTAACTCCCCAGCCACCATCCCACACAAAACTTGATCCAACTGCCCAGGTAAACCCTCCAGCAGACGAAGCAGGTATTTTAACTCCCTCAACCTTAAAACTTTCGACAGTTGTATATAAATATTCGGCATTAGACCAAACCGAAAAATTTTGAGTTATTGGATATTTATATCCCAAAAAAGCCCCATACGAGCTCACACTTGGCTCACCAGTAATCCCTTGGATATAATCTAAACCCAGATACAAATGTCCTTTTAATGGCATGGCATACTGCAAACCCAATGAAGTAAAACCGTCATTTGTAGAAAAAATCATATAGCCCTTGTCATCAGACTCATTAGGCTGTTGCTTATTTTGAACATTCGAAGAATCCGAAGTAAGGCGTTCTGCCTTAGAAATAATAGGCGATACAAAAGTTTGTGCAGTCGCTGCAGGTTCAACGACAACTTTCTTCACCTCGATATATTCAATTGTACCATCCTTATAAACTATCATAAACACTTCATCCTTGTTTATAGAATATAAAGGACCATCAAGCTTTCCGCTTTTTTTATATTTGATGAGCCCCTCTGTCAATTCTATAACCTTGGCCTTAATCTCTGTTTTATCATTTTTGATAATAATATCTTGCGCTTTTACATGTATTTCCCCGTAGAAAAAAACAACTGTAAAAAAAAGGAATTTTAATAATTTGATTTTTGCTAACATTTTGATTGTATTTAATATTTTACCTACTCTATTCAGTTTTCGGCCAACCTGTTTGATCCATTAATCCAAATTATAATCCAATACAAATTACAATTACAAAAACCCAAAGCAATTCGTTTTAGAATACAAGGCAAAGTAAGTCAAGCGAATCAAAGCCGACAATACCCAAAAATGGGTATTTTCAAATGGTGGAGAACAGTGATAGATTTTTTTTGGCGCACACCTCCCCTACCACACACTACCCGTCCCGCTGCACGCTATATCTTTTTGGATTTTCCGAAAAAGAAAATCCAAAAAGGATGCCGCTACATCGGGGCGATTTTAGACTTTTTGGTTTTTCAAGACCTTTTTAGAGAAATTAGAGCAAAAAATAAAAATCTGATTTTCAGCTTTATAAGAGAAAAAGCTCATTACCAGAAATAAAAAAAAACTTGGAGAATCAATAAATAAAAAAAATTCGTAATATTGCTTTTACATAGAATTAAATCGATTGAGAATTTTAAAACTACTATAAAATGAAAAAATTAATGCTATTTATTCTTGGAACATTTATAATGTTATCCTGTAATACTCAAAAAAAAGAAAATAGGAGCCCAACAGAAAATGAAAAATTAGTTAAAACCTATTTTGAATATTTCAACAAACACGACTGGCAAAAAATGGCAAATATGTATTCTGAAATTTCAGAATTTAAAGATCCAAGTTTTGGAAATGGAATTGTAAAACAAACCAGAAAAGAAATAGTAGAAAAATATAACAATCTGAACCAAATATTTCCAGATTTAAACGACAAAGTTATTCAAACATATCAATCAGGAGCGCATCATATCATTGTAGAGTTTGTTTCGACTGGAACTGCACCCGATAATTCAAAATTTGAATTACCAATTTGTACTATTTTTACTATCGAAAACGGAAAGATTACGAAAGACTTTACCTATTATGACAATTTTGAAGAAAAAAAATAGACAACAAACAATCCGTCAGATACTAAAAAAACACTAAAGAAAGCCTAACTGTAGTTGTATTGTGGCGGTATTCGATGATGGCAATTCATTGTTGGATTTTCAATCAATAAGCAACTCTGGCTTTTGGCAGATAGTGCAATATCAAGGTTTAATTCTGATTATTTTGTTATCTCGAATTATTACAATTTCGCTATTTTTTTGCTTCTTAAATTCAAGCATTTTTTCATACGCCTTTTCAAGACCAAAAATTATCTTATTTCTTCGTTCTATTTTAGCTTCTGTTGTCATAATAGTTTTTTAGTTCATTAAATTTTTTAGTGTCAATTATATTTAATTGATCGCTAATTGACTTTTCTGCATGTTTAATTTAATCTAATTTGGGCTTTTTTGAAAACTTCTTTCAATTCTTCACTAATTTCAAATGCTTTAAGCGGAGGAACATTTGCACCGCCTGGATTTCCAATTGGTATTTTCCCAACAAATGATTTCACCCCCCCGAAAATCAAGCGAGGAATTTGACCAATAACTTCTTTACTATTTTTAATTTTCAATCCAAATTTCAGCATTTTCCAATGCACTTCCGTATGAGCAACAGGATATTTTTGTCCGATTATATGAGCGCGTTCCAAATGATTCCACGCAACATTCAGATTTCCTTTTTTTAATTCAATTTCGTAATTCTCCAGTTCTTT
>JANNBA010000139.1:0-3747 GCA_031384845.1 Bacteroidota bacterium | reverse complement strand
AATCATACAATTTTAACACTTTTTCTTTCAAATCCAAAATCACCCGTTGCGCGGTTTTGTTGCCGATTCCTTTTATAGATTGAATAGTACCCAAATCTGCAACAGCAATAGCCTGTATAATTTGTTTTGGTGCCAATGAAGACAACATGGTGCGAGCAATACTCGCGCCAATACCCGAAACAGACAACAACATTTTGAAAATTTCGCGCTCTGATTTTTCTACAAATCCAAACAAGGTATGAGCATCTTCTTTGATTTGAAGATACGTAAAAAGCTTGATATGGTCTGAAATTGGCAATAACGAGAAGGTGTGCAAAGAGATATTTATGTGATAACCCACACCACCACAGTCTATTACGACATGAGTCGGTGTTTTTTCTACCAATTTTCCTTGTATGTGTGCAATCATAATAATTTGTAAGACTTCAAATATAATAAAAAAAACGTACCAACAAAGTCGCAAAGTTACAATTTTTTGAAACTACATTTTACTGTTTTTTTTTAATTTTATACACCTCAAAAAGTGGGTTGACAACTAGATGATTTGATTTTTAAAATCTAATTACGAAGCTCATTCCAAAACTATATGGCAAAAACATTTTTAAAACAAAAAACAAATATTTTTTTCAATATCAATTTTTCAAAAATATTTTCTACTTCCTCTTTTCTTTTTCTTGAGCATCAACTACAGCAACTGCCGCCATATTGACCATTTCTTCTACACTTGCGCCCAATTGAAATATATGAACCGGCTTGTCCATCCCCAAAATAATTGGCCCAATAGAATCCACTTTATACAATTCTTTGAGCAATTTGTAGGTGATATTGGCGGCTTCGAGATTAGGAAAAATCAACGTATTTACTTTTTTTCCTGCTAATTTAGAAAACGGAAACTTTTTTTGAAGCATTTCTGGATTTAAGGCAAAGTCTGTTTGAATCTCGCCATCAATCACCAAATCTGGATAATATTGGTGCAAATAGCTTACGGCTTCACGCACTTTATTGGTACTTTCGTTGCTTGAAGATCCAAAATTTGAATAAGAAATCATTGCCATAACAGGTTCCATACCAAACATTCTAACGGTTTTGGCAGTCATCAAAGCGATTTTGGCCAAATCGTCGGCAGTAGGGTTTGGATTGATAGCGGTGTCAGACAAAAACATAGGTCCTCGATTGGTCATCATCATATTGGCAGTAGCAATAAGTGAAATGCCCGGAGCTTTTTCGATTATTTGCATCAAAGGCTTGATCACAGACGGATAACTGCGAGAATATCCCGTTACCATCGCATCTGCCTGCCCTTGATTTACCATCATTGCACCAAAATAGTTGCGCTCCCGCATCCATTTTTGGGCATCCAATAGCGAAATTCCGCGGCGTTGTCTGGATTTCCAAAATATTTCGGCAAATTCGAGTCGTCGTATGTCTTCGTCCTTTGTTTTTGGATCAAAAATGGGCACCTCAACATCAAAACCAATTTCGGCTTTCAGCTCATTTATAATTTCGAGATTCCCCAAAAGTATCGGAAAACCAATGCCTTCTTCCAACACTATTTGTGCAGCTTTGAGCACGTCAAGGTGATCTGCCTCTGGAAAAACAATACGTTTTGGTGCCATTTTGGCGCGATTGGCCAACATTCTCACCATTTTGTTGTCGGATCCCAAACGCTCCATAAGGTCGTCTTCATATTTTTGCCAATCCAAAATGGGTTGCAATGCAACGCCCGACTCCATTGCAGCAAGCGCAACCGCCGGCGCAACAGTAGTAAGCAATCTCGGGTCAAAAGGCTTCGGGATTATGTATTCTCGCCCAAAAATCAATTTGGTTTCGCCATAAGCAATATTCACCTGCTCTGGAACGTGCTCTTTTGCCAAAGCCGCTAATGCACGAACAGCAGCCATTTTCATCGCCTCGTTTATCTTGGTAGCCCGAACGTCCAACGCACCCCGAAAAATGTAGGGAAATCCCAAAACATTGTTCACTTGATTTGGAAAATCAGACCGCCCCGTAGCCATGATAATGTCTTTTCTAGTTTCTACAGCAAGGTTATAATCGATTTCTGGAATGGGGTTTGCCATCGCAAAAACGATAGGATTTTTATCCATGCCAAGCAGCATTTCGGCCGTCATGATATTGGCTGCCGAGAGCCCAAGAAACATATCTGCGCCCCGAAGTGCGGTTTTCAAATCGATGTTTTCGGGGGCATTAGCATATTTTTTTTGCAGTTCAGAAATGCCTACTCGCTGTGGCGAAAGGGCTCCTTTGCTGTCAAACATTATAATATTTTGAATTTTTACGCCCAACAAAACATACAAGTCTGCACAGGCCAATGCGGCAGATCCTGCACCAGAAACAACCAATTTGATGTTCTCAATTTTTTTGTCGGCCAGCTCCAAAGCGTTCAAAAGTGCTGCAGACGAGATAATTGCCGTGCCGTGCTGATCGTCGTGCATCACCGGAATTTGCAACTCTTCTACAAGGCGTCTTTCGATTTCAAATGATTCTGGAGCCTTGATGTCCTCAAGATTAATGCCGCCAAATGTCGGGGCAATATTTTTTACGGTCGCGATAAATGCTTCAATATCTTTGGTGCCAATTTCAATGTCAAAAACATCAATATCAGCAAAAATTTTGAACAAAAGTGCTTTACCTTCCATCACCGGTTTTGAAGCCTCTGGCCCAATGTCGCCTAGCCCCAAAACCGCAGTACCATTGGTGATTACAGCAACCAAATTGCCTTTGGCGGTATATTTATAAACGTTGTTGATGTCTTTTGCAATTTCCAAACACGGCTCTGCAACGCCCGGCGAATAGGCCAAAGAAAGATCCCGTTGTGTTGCATATTTTTTGGTAGGAACCACCTGAATTTTGCCCGGAGTTGGTTTGGCATGATACAAAAGTGCCTCTTTTCGTTTGATAGATTCGTTCATTTTTTTGATTTTATTGCGACTTACAAAGGTAAAAATTAAACCCACAAAACGACAAATTTATTGAGATAGTTTTAACAAAATCCAATTGCCCGATTGCGTTTGATTTTTTTTTGGAGCACAGCTGCCGCTCCAGCACACCACCCGTCCCGCCTCACGCTATATCTTTTTGGATTTTCCGAAAAAGAAAATCCAAAAAGGATGCCGCTGCGTCGGGGCTATCCCACACCTATAAACTTCTCAAGACCAGATTTGAGAAAGTTTAATCAAAAACATAAAAACCGTTTTGATTATCAAGCCTAAAAAATGGTTATCTTTGTGATAATTATAATGTTATAAAGTCCAAAAATCCATTTTCAAACCCATAATCAAAAATATTCGTTTGAGAAAAAAAACCTAAAAGCAATCTAAAATTGAAAGTCAACGAGGGCACAAACCCTGAATATCTAAAGTTATAAGAAATCTAGAACTGTGTAGTATCAATAATTTATTTTATCATTTTTTTAAAAGCAACATTGATAATGCCTATTTGGTTTTATATTGAATTTATTGTTCCAGATTGTATTATTCTTTATTTTTCAAAAAATAGTCCATCAAAAAAGTGGTAGAGCTATCGTGTGTTTGAATATTTTGAGTATTAATTTCGTCCAAGATATTGTTTGCCAGCTGTTTGCCAAGCTCTACACCCCATTGATCATAGCTAAAAATATTCCAAATCACGCCTTGCACAAAAATTTTGTGCTCATATAAGGCAATTAATGCGCCGAGATTTTCGGGTGTCAATTTTTGAATCAAAATGGTGTTTGTGGGTTTGTTTCCT
>JANNBA010000123.1:0-2526 GCA_031384845.1 Bacteroidota bacterium | reverse complement strand
GTTGATCCAATCGAAAAATTAGATGTATTGATGCACTTTTTGTCTTCGAGAGAATCAGAAAGAGGTATTATTTTTTGCAAAACAAAGGCTGCTGTGAACAAATTAGCCAAGAATTTGGCTATCCACAAGTTTTCATCGGGTGCATTACACGGTAGTTTGACACAGCCAATCAGAGATCGAATTATGTCACAGTTTAGAGCAAATCAAATTCATTTATTAATTGCTACAGATTTGGCCGCACGAGGATTAGATGTAGAGGCAAATTCATTTGTGATTCACTATCATTTGCCAGACGTTTTAGAAACTTATGTGCATCGAAGTGGAAGAACGGCTAGGGCAGGAGCTAAAGGACTGTCTTTGAGTATTTTGCAAAATGAGGAGAGGCATTTGATTCCAAATTTTGAACAAGAATTGGGTATAAAATTTGTTGAATACGAAAAACCAAATACAAGTAATATCGAGGACAATAAGGCTTATTTGTGGGCGAAACAAATTTTTAAAACCAAACCAAATACTGAAGTTTCAAATGAAATGAAGCAAAAAATTAAAACGATCTTTCATCATTTGACAAAAGATGAATTGATTGAAAAATTGATTGGAAGTATTTATAAAAAATTATAAAAATGAAAATAGTCATTATAGGTGGTGGTTTTGCAGGAATCAATTTGGCAAAGGAACTTTTGAATCACAAACAATTTGAGGTTGTTCTGGTAGATAAAAATAATTACAATTTTTTTCCTCCATTAATATATCAAGTTGCAACGGCTTTTTTGGAGCCGTCGAGTATTAGTTATCCTTTTAGAAAATTTTTTGCAAACAAGAAAAATCTCGAATTTCGATTGGGTGAATTTCAAAAAATAGAACCACAAAACAACAAAATAATTCTTAATAATGGGGAATTAGAATATGATTATGTTGTTTTTGCCACGGGTACAGAAACCAATTATTTTGGAATGGAAAGCGTCAAACAAAACGCTATTCCGATGAAAACGCTCAACGATGCTATCGAAATGCGCAATACAATACTCAAAAATTTGGAAAAAGCGGCAATTTGCAAAGATATACGCGAGCGCAGAAAATATTTGACAATCGTTGTCGTTGGTGGTGGTCCAACAGGAGTAGAGGTTTCTGGAATGTTTGCAGAAATGCGCAAAAGTATTTTGATGAAAGAATACCCAGAATTGGCTACCTCCGCAAGTCATATTTATTTGATTGATGGGGGAGACGCTTTGCTTTCGCCAATGAGCATCGCTTCTCAAAAAGATACGCTTAGCGCACTAACAGCATTAGGAGTAATCGTAAAATTGAACACTCGAGTTATTGATTATAAGGATGATACCGTTTTTTTTAAAGATGGAAGTAGCCTACAAACCAAAAATTTGATTTGGGCCGCAGGTGTTTCCGCACGAGAATTTGATGGTATTCCAGCTTCGAGTTATGGACGTGCAAAACGCTTATCAACAAATGAGTTTCATCAAGTTTTTGATTTTGAAAATATTTTTGCCATTGGAGATACTGCTATTCAATTGACGGATGAAAATTTTCCCGAAGGGCATCCGCAGGTTGCTCAAGTTGCGATGCAACAAGCGATTCATTTGTCTCAAAATTTAAAAAATTTAACACTACTCAAAGCCCAAAAACCATTTGCTTACCACGACAAAGGCGCTATGGCAATCATTGGGCGCAACAAGGCTGTTGTAGATTTACCAAAGCCGAAGTTGCATTTCAGTGGTTTTTTGGCTTGGTTTGTGTGGCTTTTTATTCATTTGTTTTCACTAATAACGTATCGAAATAGAATAAAAACTTTTTTCAATTGGATGGTTGCTTATTTTGCAAAAGACCAATCATTGCGAATGATTATTCGACCTGATAAAAAATAATTCTTTCATTGACAGATTTTCAGTATTTTAAGGTTATTGAAAATCCTAAAATTCTAAATTCGCCCCGATTGCAGCGGTATCCTTTTTGTTTTTTCGTTTTCAGAAAAAAACAAAAAGATATAGCGTGAAGCGGGACTATGGGTGTGTATAGACTGTTGGTGTGCGCCAAAAAAAATTACAGCAAGGCATTCAAATTCGGTTATTTTTCTTGAACTATAATTTATATTATGTAAAATAGAATATTAAAATTATATTTTTTATACTTTTATGGTCTTGTAGTGATCGTTTATCCCCTGACCATTCTTAATTTTTAGAATACATTTTTCTATCCTACTGATAATGGTTTTGGATTGTTTTGGTTGAGAAAAATAAAGGATATAGCCACGTTGTTTGCCCAACGAAAGCATCTCGAATGCATGTTTGAAATCTGGAAATGATAAGAATTTTTGCATCAATTCATCAGGAGCAGTTTCAAAACTTTTATTAAAAACGACCTTTTTACCGATTTTTTCAATTTCGATTGCTTCAAAAATATATTCCTTGATTTGAGGCGCTATTTTTAAGAGTTGATCAGCAGTTGTAATTTTGATAATTCTGGACGATTGAGAATTTTCGCCTTGCTTTTCTAAAATTTGATAATTGTCTT
>JANNBA010000091.1:0-47231 GCA_031384845.1 Bacteroidota bacterium | reverse complement strand
AGATTTGACAACTTTTTAAAAGTTGTCAAATCTAACCTAATAAAAATTTAAAAATGGCAAAAACGGAACATTATTACACACGGTTTGAAAATGACGGCATATATCACGTTTATAATAGAACAGTTGATAGAAAACCTATGTTTACTTCTGATGAAAATTATGCTTTTTTCATTCGGCAGTTTGACAAGTATTTATCTGATTATATTAAGATTTATGCATATAATTTGCTTGGTAATCATTTTCATTTTATGATTAAAATAAATGATTTAACAGATTTGACAACTTTTGGAAAGTTGTCAAATCTTGATGAGTTGTCAAGTCTAAGACAGAAAACTTTTGAAAAAGACATAGATTTGACAACTTTCCAAAAGTTGTCAAATCTTGAAGAGTTGTCAAATCTAAAACAGAAAACCACACATGACATTGTAAGTCATCAGTTTAAAAAGTTTTTCCAAAGTTATGCTATGGCATTTAACAAACAACAAAACAGAATTGGAACACTTTTTCAAACTCCATTTAAACGTGTTAGAGTTGTAGATGAAAATTATTTGCGGGAACTGACTTGTTATATCAATACAAATGCACAAAAACATAATTTGGTAGATGATTTTAAAAAATGGAAATGGTCTTCCTATAATAGTACTATTTCAAATAAAAAAACAAAATTATTAAAAGCAGAGTTGATAGGTTATTTTGATAGCATTGCCAATTTTACATATTGTCATCACGAGTATGCAAAAAAAATTGAAGCAGTTGAAAGGGATTTTTTTATTGAAGATTAACTTTTATTTTACAACTTTTGAAAAGTTGTTGTGTAATATGTAAAAACATTAAAAGTTGAGTTGATTATTTTGATAGTATTGTTGTGGTTGTTATTAATATTTGTTATCATTTCTCTTTCTCGGTTTGTGTTTTGAAAATGCTAAAAGTCTGGTTTCGCCCCGATGCAGCGGCATCCTTTTGGGGTTTTTCTTTTTCAGAAAAACCCCAAAAGATATAGCGTGCAGCGGGACAGATGGTGTGGGAATGGGGGAGGTGTGCGCCAAAAAAATCACAAAATTCGGCACATACTCAAGCCGTCTCGGATGGGTAGCAAAATGGTTTCGACGCGGGGGTCGTTTTTTACTTTTGTGTTAAAAATTTTGAGCTTTGCCGTTGATATATCGCCGGTTGTGGTGGGGTTCAAGACTTTGCCGCTCCACAAAACATTGTCTGAGAGGATGATGCCGCCTTTGTTCATTTTGGGAACGATGAGGTCGAAATAATGGGCATAATTTTCTTTGTCGGCGTCTATAAAAACCAGGTCAAAGTGCTGGTTTAGGGTTGGAATAATATCGATGGCGTTGCCTAAATATTGAAAAATCTGTGGGCCAAATTTTGATTTATCAAAATATTTTCGTTGAAAATCGACAAGCTCTTCTTTGATATCGATGGTGTGCAACTGCCCATTTTGCTGTAATCCTTCGCAAAGACAAAGTGCCGAATAGCCTGTGAAGGTGCCAATTTCTAAAATTTGAATGGGGCGCACTAATTTTGACAGCATACTTAGAACGCGGCCTTGAAAATGCCCACTGAGCATGCGTGGGAGCAAAACTTTTTGGTAGGTTTCTTTGTATAATTGTGCTAATAATGCTGGTTCATCTTGTGAATGTTGGGCTACATAATCTTCTAATTCTTGTGACAAAAAGTGCATTTTGAGGTTGTTTTTGGCTTGCAAATTTAGACAAAAATCCTGTTTTTGTTCAAACTAATATGGATTTGAAACAAAAAAACCACATTTTGTCTTAAATTTGCAGCATGGAAACCGAAAAAAAGGACATTCGCTCGCTCAATAAAGAGCAATTGAGAGCGTTTTTTGTGGGCAATAACAACCAAGCTTTTCGGGGCAATCAGGTTTATGAATGGCTTTGGAGCAAAGGTGCGCACCGCTTTGAGGACATGACCAATTTGTCTAAATCGACTCGTGAGATGCTCGAAAACCATTTTGAAATCAACCATATCAAAGTAGATTTGATGCAGCGCAGCGCAGATGGCACGGTCAAAAATGCGGTTCGATTGCATGATGGATTGGTAGTAGAAAGTGTGTTGATACCCACAAAAACCCGCACTACGGCTTGTGTTTCGAGTCAGGTGGGTTGTAGTTTGGATTGCAATTTTTGTGCTACGGCAAAGTTAAAAAGGATGCGCAACCTGAATCCCGATGAGATTTTTGATCAGGTGGTTGCGATCGACAAGGAGAGCCGCCTTTATTATAACCGTCCGCTTTCTAACATCGTTTTTATGGGTATGGGCGAGCCGCTCATGAATTATAACAATGTCTTGAAGGCTATTGAGCTTATTACATCTTTAGAAGGATTAGGAATGTCTGCAAAGCGCATTACGGTTTCTACTTCGGGCGTGCCCAAAATGATCAAAAAACTGGCTGATGATGAGGTGAAGTTTAAACTTGCCGTTTCGTTGCACTCGGCTATAGACGAGGTTCGGGCAGAGATTATGCCGTTTTCAAAAAACTTTCCGCTCCTAGAATTGCGCGAAAGTTTGGAGTATTGGTATGCCAAAACCAAAAGCAAAATCACTTATGAATATGTAGTTTGGAAGGATATTAATGACAATAAAGCAGCGATTGATGCCTTGGTCAAATTTTGTAAATATGTGCCCTGCAAGGTCAACTTGATCGAGTATAATCCTATTGATGACGGGGTGTTTCAGCAGGCAGATGAATCGGCTATAAAAGCCTATATCAAAGCTCTCGAAGCCAACGGTATTGTGGCAAAAGTGCGCAATAGTCGAGGCAAAGATATTGATGCCGCCTGCGGTCAATTGGCTAATAAAGAAGTAGAACTAGGGGAAGAGACAATTTTAAAAAACCAATTATAAAGAACTTTTTTGATACTATTTTTGAATAAATTTTGACAAAAAAAAACGCTCCCTAATAGAGAGCGTTTTTTTTTAAATTTTGGTATTAATTACCTAAAGTGATATTTACAGAAACACCATCTTTTGTAAAAACAGCTTGGTTATCACAGGTACCATCACCAAAATCGAGTGTTGCGGTGTTGCTACTGTTTGTAAAAGTGATAACACCTTGTCCTACAAAATTGCAATTGCCTTTTTTGACCAAGACCGTTGATATGGTGGCATTTCTCATATTTCCGTTTTGAAACGAAGTAGTCCAATTTCCGGTGATGTGAAACACGTTATCTTCTGTATTTAACGGAGTCAAAAAGCCTTCAACCATCTCGTGGGTTCTAGTTCCAACTCGTGTTACTACATTTCCGTTAGCAAATGTAGCGGTCATGTCCATATTCATCGTTATAATTGGATGTGGTAGGCTAGTTGCCGTAGCTGTAGTTTTGCTTCTTGTAAAAGATTTGTTGCCCACTAGCTTTATAGCATTGTGGTAAAAATCTACAAACTGATAGTTGATGGTGTGCGAAGTAGCAGAAGGATCAAAAACAAAAGTGATGATGATTTTTCCTTTCAATACATTGCCGTTCGGCATTGTACAACCAGCCGGATCAAAGGTAATTGTTTTTGTGATTTGCTCACCAACTGCTGGCATTGTCCCAAATTCTGGCACACGAGTTACGGTGGCACACGAAGGCAAATCGCCCATCACACCTTGAGTTCCAATAGCACTTTTGCCTGCAATGCCGTCAGAAGTGCCCAATTGTGTTTCTACAATTTTCAAAACATCGTCTGTGGCATTATCTAATTTTGCATTTGCACTAATCTCATCTGCCGATATTGTAGCTTCTTCAATCTTGTCTTTGCTACAATTGATAGATAGCAATGACAGCAATAATCCAAGGAATAAAATTTTTGTTTTCATAATTTTTCTAATTTTAAAATTCAAATGTAAGTCTTTTTTTTATAACGTATAAATTTCCGCTTTATTTTATCAAATTACCTTCTTTTTTCTTACAAAAACGATATTTATTAAATAATCGAATTATAGAATCATCGAACGCATAGTTTTTAGTGAAAACTGAAATTGATAAACACGGCACGGGTTTGCATCGACTCGATATTGCTCGTCCACGGACTGTTAGGGTCTTTGTCTCGAACAAGCTCGTCGTTGAAACTAAAAACTCCACGAATCGAGGGCGAAAATTTAAAATACTCAAAAAACAAATCTGTTCCAAAACCAATTTCGTAAAAATTAGTCCATTTTTTCATCCGAAAAACGCCATTTGCATTATCGTCATCTATCTGCTCATTACTCGACAAATTCATCCCCAATCCTGCGCCAGCCAGCAAATAGGGCTTAATGTTTCCTGTTCTTTCGGCAGAAAATTTCACCAATAGTGGAAAGTGCAAATAAGTCGATTTTACTTCGTGAAGCGCATCAAACTGTTTTACAAATCCAGGAAAAGTCAAATTTCTTTGATTAAAATATAATCCCGGCTCAAATCGAAGATCGAGATAATCATTGATGCGCAAATTGGTGATTAATCCCACATTAAAACCAATAGAAGTTTGATCCTGAATCACCGGGGTTTTGCTTTTGTAGGTAAACTTAAAATCATAACTATTAAACCCCAAGAAATACCCGAAGTGAATTTTTTGTTTGTCAAAATTTTCAGAATTGACAATCGGATTTTTGCTAAACATATTACCCAATTGTGCAAAAGTCGGTAGCGAAATCAGAACCAAAATCAATAAAATTGTATTTCTCATATTATTTTTTTGTTGCCGAATAAATGGTGGCTACACCAAAAGTTTGCGGCATAGCTTTCACCTCTATAAACCCAATTTTTCTCAAAATATTGTTTAAAGCTTCGCCAAAAGGAAAAACAGCAGCAGAATCTGACAAATATTGATAAGCCGTTTGGTCTTTTGAAAAAAATTTGCCAATCAACGGAAGTATGTTTTTTGAATAAAAATGATAGCCTTGCTTAAATGGCGTTTGCACCGGCACCGAAGTTTCGAGCACCACAAAAACCCCGCCAGGCTTAAGGACACGCAAGATTTCTGACAAACCTGTTTCGAGATTTTCAAAATTTCTAATCCCAAAAGCAACCGTAATGGCATCAAAGGAGTTGTCTGCAAAAGGCATTTTTTCAGAATCGCCCAAAACCATCTCGATTTTATCAGAAAGCCGTTGTTTTTCAATTTTATCACGACCAACAGCCAGCATTCCAGCTGAAATATCAAGACCAACAATGCTTTTTGCCGAAGTTTTGGTCATCAATATCGCCAAATCGCCCGTTCCAGTTGCAATATCCAACACAGTTGTTGGGTTTTGGTTGGCCACAATAGCCAATACTTTTTTGCGCCATTTTAGGTCGATACCAAACGAAATTACACGATTCAAACCGTCATAATTTCCAGAAATAGTGTCAAACATTTGAGCAACCTGCTCTTTTTTTCCTAAAATTGAATCCTTATAAGGTGTAATTTTTTCTGCCATCACATTTTTTTGCAAAGATACAATTTAAGTTCAAAAACAAAAAGCCATATCGCAACTGCTTTGCTACAAAAATAATTGCAAATCGCCCCTTCAAAACCTATTTTCTAACAAAAGTTTGATAGCTAAAATCAAAAGCATGACGATCATCTTTTGGATGAAATTCTTGGTCAACAAGCGTCCAAACATTCAAATCGATCTCCGGAAAAAAAGCATCGGCATCAACAGTAGCATGCACCCGTGTCAGTTCAATTTGATCCACAAACGGCATCGCAATAGCATAAATCTGGGCGCCACCAATCACAAAAACGGTCTCTTTTTTTGGGCATATCGCAAAGGCTTGCTCCAAATTTTGAACTACAAAACAATTTTCATCGGCGTTTTCGGGTCGATAATCCAACTGTCGCGACACAATAATATGAGTACGATTGGGCAAAGGTTTTACAAAACTTTCAAACGTTTTTCGGCCCATCACGATATAATGACCCGAAGTCATGGCCTTAAATCGTTTAAAATCATCTGGCAAATGCCACACCAAATCATTGTTTTTGCCCAGCGCATTGTTTTCGGCCGCCGCCGCAATCATCACAATCATAGCGACTTATGCGGTAATTCGGCTTCAAGCTGTTTCAGTTTGGCCTCTTGCTTGGCAACCAATCTGTCAATTTGAGCCCGCTCCCAATTTTTGTTCATAAACCTATTTGTAATATACACTTTTATAAAATGCAAAATCAAAACAAAAAACCAGCCCGTGAGCAGCCATATACACACTTGATCGTTTACGGCCATAAACCCAAAATGGGTAGCCACAAAAACAAACAAACTGCCTATCAAAAACAAAACAAAATGAAAATACAATCCCTTTTTTTGCCTAATTCGCTGCCGCGCATACTCATAACGTTCGTGTTGTTCCAAATCCATATTACAAAATTTTAGACCATAAAAATACAAAAAATATTCAAAAAATCCAAATCCCAATTTCAATCCTTTTTTTTTGGCGCACACCATCCGTCTCGTACACCACCTGTCCCGCTTCACGCTATATCTTTTGGTTTTTTCTGAAAAAGAAAAAAACCAAAAGGATACCGCTAAATCGGGGCGAATTTAGACCAATAAGGTTTTCTAGAAAGAGCGTGTTAATCGTTATCAGAAAAAAGGCTTTCTATCATTTCGCTATTCTACGATTTCACATCAAAATAATTTTTACCGATGACCAAAACAATTAGCTTTTCCAAAATTATCGTTTATCCTCAAAAAAACGTTTTAGCAAATTAGAAGCCTCTGAAGCGAGCACACCACCAAGAATTTCTGTTTTTGGATGCAACCCTACTTTGGCTTGCAAAAAACCCCGTTTGGCATCACTCGCCCCAAAAACCACGCGCGAAATCTGACTCCAATACAATGCCCCGGCACACATCAAACAAGGTTCGAGCGTCACAAAAAGCGTACATCCAATCAAATATTTGCTACCCAAAAAGTTGGCCGCTGCCGTGATAGCTTGCATTTCGGCGTGCGCAGTAACGTCTTGCAACAATTCGGTCAAATTGTGTCCCGTTGCAATAATACGACCATCAACAACGATAAGCGCACCCACAGGAATTTCGCCTTTTGCAAAAGCACTTTCGGCCTGAATGAGTGCCTTTCTCATAAAATATTCGTCAGAAAATAAGGTTTCCAAATCAAAAAATTTAAAATAAAATAAAATCAAGTTGAGGTAAAAATAACAATAAATAATCAATATTTTTGTAATTATTATTAAACTTAAAATAAAATGAAAATAAGTTATTCAAAAACACCATTATTGCCGCTTTGCGCCTTGCTTGTATCTACGGTTTCTTGGTCACAAACCAACCAAAAAATGCCCGGCATTAATACAGACAATATGGATAAATCTGTGAGGCCAAACGACAACTTTTTTAGATACGTCAACGGTTTATGGCTCGACAAAACCGAAATTCCAAGCGACAAAACCACCTGGGGAAGCTTTAATGAACTGCGGCAAAACACAGACAAAGATGCTTTGGTGATTTTAAAAGACGCTTCAAAAAATCCAAAATACAAGTCGAACACCGATCAAGGCAAAGCCTTAAATCTATACAAATCTATAATCGATACCACCACACGAAACAAACAAGGATTGCAACCCCTGAAACCCTATCTTGTCAAAATAAATGCTATCAAAAACATCACCGATTTGCAAAAATTGCTGATCGAAATGGAGCCTATCGGCGGCATTGGCTTTTTTGGTATAGGCGTTGGTCCAGACGAAAAAAACAGCACCAGAAACATTGTCGAAATTGGCATTGGAGGCTTGGGCTTGCCAGACCGAGATTATTATATTTCTGACGAAAAAGATTCCAAAGAAAAACGTGACAAATACCTGCTTCATGTGAGCAAAATGTTAGCCTTTTTGGGCGAAAAACCCACACAAGCACAAACAAATGCCAACAAAATACTTGCTATAGAAACCGCCATGGCGAAACCCCGTTTTGATCGTGTAGAACGCCGAGATAGCCGAAAATCATACAACCCCATGTCGATAGCACAACTCCAAAAAACCATGCCAAGCATCAATTGGAACACCTATCTCGCCGGAATTGGCCTGCCAAAAATAGACTCGGTGATTGTAAACCAGCCCAAATATATGGCAGCACTCGACCTTATTTTGAAAGAAAACAAAGTCGATCACTGGAAAGCCTATCTGAGATGGACGCTACTAAACCGATCTGCTGCAAAATTAGCCACCAAAATCGAAAATGCCAACTGGGAGTTTTATGGGAAAACCCTCACCGGAGCCATCAAACAAAGACCTTTGGACGAAAAAGCACTCCAAATCGTAAACGGAAATATTGGCGAAGCACTTGGCAAACTATATGTAGAGAAAAAATTTCCAGCAGAAGCAAAAGCAAAAGCCGAAAAAATGATCAAAAACGTCTTTTTGGCCTTTCAAAACCGTATCAACAATCTGCCGTGGATGTCCGAAAAAACAAAAATTGCCGCCATCGAAAAACTTCAAAAATCACGAATCAAAATTGGCTATCCCGACAAATGGAAAGACTATAGCAAACTCACCCAAAAAAGCCCCGCAGAAGGAGGCTCCTATTTTGAAAACACAAAATTAATAAACAAATGGCGCTTCAACAACGAAATTGCAGACCTCAAAAAACCCGTTGACAAAGAAAGATGGGGCATGTCGCCACAAACCGTAAACGCCTACTACAACCCATCCTTCAACGAAATTGTGTTTCCAGCCGCCATCCTGCAACCCCCATTTTATGACTATCAAGCAGACGAAGCCGTAAATTATGGCGGTATAGGCGCCGTGATAGGACACGAAATATCACACGGATTTGACGACTCGGGCGCACGATACAACGCCGACGGCAACCTGGTCGATTGGTGGACAGACCAAGATCTAGCACAATTCACCGTCCTAACAACCGCATTATCAGACCAATACAGCGCACTACAACCACTACCAGGCACCTTTGTAGATGGCAAATTTACACTCGGCGAAAACATTGGCGACCTAGGAGGCGTAAACGCAGCCTATGACGGACTCCAGCTTTATCTAAAACAAAACCCAACCACACAACGCATCGACGGCTACACCCCAGAACAACGCTTTTTTATCTCCTGGGCAACCATCTGGCGCGCCAAATCACGCGACGAAGCCCTCAAAACACAAGTCAAGACAGACCCACACTCGCCCGCCATGTTCCGCGCCTACGTACCCCTACAAAACGTGGACACTTTCTACGAAGCCTTCGACATCAAACCCACAGACGGCATGTATATAGCCCCAGAAAAACGCGTAAAAATCTGGTAAAATAAACTAAAAACTGTCCCAAAAAGGCAGTTTTTTTTTTTGAAGCACACCACACCCTTCTGCACACTACCCGTCCCGCTTTCGGCTATATCTTTTTGTTTTTTCTGAAAAAGAAAAAAACAAAAAGGATGCCGCCTCAATCGGGGCTATTCCAGACCCATTATTTTTTCAACAACACCAAAAAAAACCTATCTTTGTAACCCAAAATCAAAACCATGAAATTCGCACAAAATATTCTGCAAACCATAGGAAACACACCATTAGTAAAACTCAACAAAGTAACCGCCGAAATTAGCGCACTCGTACTTGCAAAAGTAGAAACCTTCAATCCAGGCAACTCTACCAAAGACCGAATGGCACTAAAAATGGTTGAAGACGCCGAAGCCGATGGCCGACTAAAACCCGGAGGCACCATCATAGAAGGCACCTCTGGCAACACCGGCATGGGATTGGCATTGGCCGCAATCGTAAAAGGATACAAACTAATCTGCGTGATCACAGACAAACAATCCAAAGAAAAAATGGACATCCTGCGAGCCGTTGGCGCCACAGTAATCGTCTGTCCAACAGATGTCGAACCCACAGACCCACGATCCTACTACTCGATCTCCAAACAATTGGGCGCAGAAACCCCAAACTCGTGGTATGTCAATCAATACGACAATCCCTCAAATGCAGCTGCCCATTATGAGCAAACCGGACCCGAAATTTGGGAACAAACCAACGGCAAAATAACCCATTTTATAGTTGGCGTAGGCACAGGCGGCACCATCTCGGGTGTAGCCAAATTTTTGAAAGAAAAAAACCCAAATATCAAAATTTGGGGTGTTGACACCTATGGATCCGTATTCAAAAAATACCACGAAACCGGAATTTTTGACGAAAACGAAATTTACTCCTACGTTACAGAAGGCATAGGCGAAGACATTTTGCCACAAAACGTAGATTTTTCACTCATCGACGGCTTTACAAAAGTAACAGACAAAGACGCCGCCGTATATACCCGAAAAATTGCCCTCGAAGAAGGTATTTTTGTAGGAAACTCTGCCGGATCCTGCATCAAGGGATTATTGCAACTTAAAGATAATTTTACAAAAGACGATGTCATTGTAGTGCTTTTTCACGACTCAGGAAGCCGCTATGTAGGCAAAATATTCAACGACGATTGGATGCGAGAAAAAGGATACCTTGATCAAGAAATAGTCACCGCCGAAGATCTAATCAAAGACAACATCAACAAACCCCTTGTGATTGTGCGCACGCAAGAGCTCGTTTCGCACGCAATCGAGCGCATGCGAAAATTTAAAATATCACAAATTCCAGTCATAGACGTCACAGGATTTGTAGGCTCTATAGACGAATCCAATTTGTTTGAACACTATATAGACAACAAAAATTTTGCCAACAAACCCATTCAAGAAATCATGGGAAAACCCTATCCTGTCGTAAACCTAAATGATGCTATAGATACCGTCGCAGCACTTTTTAGCAAAGAAAACCAAGCCGTTTTGGTCAATTTGGGGAACTCAAAATACCAGATTATTACCAAATATGATTTTATAGGATCGATAAAGTAGAAACAATTAGCACTTTTATTTTTGTAGCATTAGCTTTTTTTTGATGATGTCAAGCAAAATAATCAGCAGAAGCAGTTTACAAAAAAGCACAAATTTATAGCACTATTTTGTGGTTGGTAGTAGGGCCACCATTTTGAATTTCAGCATTTGCAAAAGACAAAAATTGCTCAAAATTGCGTTCAAACTTTTGTGCCAGCGACAGGTTTTTTTGGTCATACAATTCGGGATTTGTCCATGTGTCTCTTGGATTCAATATTTCGGACGGCACATTTGGGCAGTGCTGCGGAATTGCCATCCCAAAAACAGGCTGTAGCTTGTAGGGCACACTATCCAAATCGCCATTAAGGGCGGCCGTAATCATCGCGCGTGTATGCTGCAACTTCATTCTATGGCCAGTGCCGTACGGCCCACTAGTCCAGCCAGTGTTGATGAGCCACACTTTTGTGTTGGCTAATTTCATTTTTTCGATCAACATTTCGGCATACTTTGTAGGATGTAGTGGCATAAACGGTGCGCCAAAACAAGCCGAAAAATTGGGTTGTGGCTCGTTGATTCCCGCCTCTGTACCAGCGATTTTTGCGGTATATCCAGAAATAAAATGATAAGCCGCTTGACCAGGCGATAGCTTTGAAATGGGAGGTAAAATACCATAAGAATCGGCCGTCAAAAAAAAGATGTTTTTTGGGTTTTCACCAATAGAATCTGTTTCAATATTGGTAATATGATGTATAGGATAACTGACTCTTGTGTTTGGCGTAATCGAAATGTTTTCAAAATCTACTTCGTTGCTACCCGCCTTGAAAACCACATTTTCCAGCAACGCCCCATCTGTGATAGCTGCAAAAATATCAGGTTCGTTTTCAGCGGTCAGGTTGACCACTTTGGCATAACAGCCGCCTTCAAAATTAAAAACACTGTTTTTTGTAGTCCAACCATGTTCGTCATCGCCAATTAATTTTCGATTTGGATCAGCAGACAATGTTGTTTTCCCGGTACCCGAAAGCCCAAAAAAGATTGCGGTTTCGCCATTTTCACCCACATTTGCACTACAGTGCATCGGAAAGGTGTTTTTAAAAACTGGTAGGATAAAATTTAGTGCAGAAAAAATACTTTTTTTGATTTCGCCCGTATAGCCCGTGCCGCCAATAAGCACTATCTTTTTTGTAAAATTCAAAATCGCAAAATTGGCACTTCGGGTGCCGTCTGTGGCGGGATTTGCTTCAAAATTGGGTGCGCAAATCACGAGCCAATCTGCCTCAAAATTGGCTATTGCCCCTGCCTCTGGACGTAAAAACATATTATAGCAAAACAAGTTTGACCAAGCAGTCTCTGTAACAACCCGAACGTTCATTTTGTATTCTGGATCGGCGCATACAAAACTATCCCGCACAAAAACCTCTTTGTTAGAAAGATAAGAAGTCATTTTGTGATATAAGGCATCAAAAGCATCACTTTCAAACGGAATGTTAATTTTGCCCCACCACACTTTATCGGCAGTAATCTTGTCTTTTACAATAAATCGATCTTGGGGCGAACGCCCTGTAAAGGCACCTGTATTGATGGTCAAAGCTCCAGTTGAAGTCAGTTTTCCTTGATTGGATTCTAACGTAATTTTTTGCAACTCGCTGGCAGACAATTGATAGTGAACGGTTGCGTTTTGAATACCTATTTTTTCCAACGAAATCGTTGTAGTAACCGGGGCGTTTTGATCCATAAAAGTGATAATTGGTTGCTAAAAATTTTTAACAAAAGTAAAAATTTTATTTCAAACAAGCTTCAATTATTGATAAATTATCATTTTTTGTTCAAAATATTTATAAAAACGCAACACCAAGCTGCTATTAATAGCAATCCTCCAAGAGGAGTAACTGGACCCAAAAAACTAAAATTAATTTTTGTAAGGCTTTGAGTAGTTAATAAAAATATAGAGCCCGAAAAAAACAAAACACCGCTGATTATGAGATAAAAAACTATATTCTTTTGATCAATATGAAGCCACGAAGTAGAGGCAACAAAAATCAAAAAAAGCGCGTGGTACATCAAATATTTCACGCCTATTTCAAAAGAACTTAGCTGCGCAACACTCAAGGTTTTTTTGAGCAAATGCGCCCCAAATGCGCCCAAAACAATAGCCAAAACTCCTAAAGCAAGTCCCAAAAGCAAGATTTTCTTTTCCATTTTTTTACAAAAGTAATCAAATTTGCCTTGCTAATAGTAATGGTATCGTACGAAATTTGGCGTTCACAGGTGTTTTTATTAATAAAAAAAGGTTTGGAAAGCATCAAATGCCTTTTGAAAAGCCTTGGAAAGTGCTTCTTTCAAAAGTTTAGTTTGGCTTGTTTGGTATTAATTCTTCAAATATTTTTTCAAAACTTAACGTAAAGAATATTGCCGGATTGGTGAATGTTGCCATTAGACTTGGAGTAATACGACACTGAAATTTTGAAAAAACAAACAATTTAGTTCATAATGTGCCATAAAATATATATTTTTGTTGCAAATATTTGTAAAAATGATAAATTTTGAACTTTTAGAGAAAAACATAGATGTGTTAAGAATAGATTATCTAACGGCACAACCTTTTCCTCATTTGGTAATCGATAATTTTTGTGACGAGCAAATGTTATTTCGGGCATACGATGCAATTCCAGAGTTGAACAATAAAAGCCGTGATTATGCTTTTGCGAACAATAAATTTGAAAAATCAAATTATAAAGAAATATGTCCAGAATTGATGCAACTTTATACGGATTTATCATCAGAGAGATTTAACAAAATTTTGAGTCATATCACAGCAAAAAAAACTTTTGTTGATCCTAAAAATTTCGGAGGAGGTTTGCATCAAGGCAAAAAAAACAGTTTTTTAGACATGCACTTGGATTTTAACTACCACCCAATCAATAAAAACTGGTACAGAGAACTCAATCTTTTATTATATTTAAACAAAGATTGGAAACCAGAATATAAAGGCGAATTGAAAATAAAAGATTTACGAACAAACCAAGAAACAGAATTGGCGGTTCCTTTTAACAGATTGATTATTCAGCAATGTGGGCCATATACGCTACATGGGTATGATATGACTCATTTTCCGGATGGGCGATACAGAACTTCTATTGCCACTTATGCCTATCAAATTCACGAAAAATTAATTGAAACACCACGCACAACAGATTGGTTTCCGAAGGATGACGCTTCGTTTTTGAAAAAACAATTTGCGAAAAATTATAATTTCATGGTTAAAACCAAGAATAAATTTTTTGGAAGTGCTACGGCAAAGAATCAGTAGTTGATTTTTAGTGCTAATTTATAAGCCTTTAATGTTTCTGCTGCGGTTTTTTCCCAAACATAATTTGAAAGAATTTTGTCTTTTAAGGAACTGTTTTGAGGTGCATTGAAGGCTAAATCTATAGCAGTTTTTATTGAGTTTATATCATCGGGCTCGCAATAAAAAGCATCGTCTCCAAAATAATCAAAAGGATCTCCTTTTTTGGTAACTACAATATTGCACCCCATTGCAGCGGCTTCTAATGAGGAAAGTCCTGGCGTTTCCATCCAGCTGGCAAGTACATGAACTTTGGCAACCTTGTACAAATCTTTTAAATCATGATGTGGAATTGACCCGAGAAAAATCACATTTTTACCCGCTTCATTTTTTACTTGGTCAACATATTTTTTTTGATTTTGAGATGTATTACCAACCAAAACCAAGGTATATGGAGTGTTTTTGAGAGCTCGAACCAAATTTAAAGTATTTTTTCTGCCTTCGATTCTTGCAGCACAAACAATACAATCTTTATAAATACTATATTTATTTTTTTCATTTATCGAAATATCAGAAAATACAGCTTTATCAATTGCGTTTGGAATATTAAAAAAATCATACTTTTTTAGATTAAAATCTTTTGCTACACGGTTCATTTCAGAAACCGAATTTGGTAAGAAAACGGTAGTGTAATCTACAATTTCTTTCATCAATCCAAAGTATCCCTTAAACATCATTTTATAAACTCCTTTGTGCATTTTATTTTCAGAAAAATGCTTGATTAAAGTTTTGATATATCCTATTTGAAATGGTGAAATGTAATTTGCAATAATTTGAAAAGCCCCTCCACGAGCCTTTCTTTCAAATTCTGTGTAAAGCCCATAAATTGTTGATAATACAATTTTCTTGTTTTGTTTTTTAGCATTTGAATAATGCAAATACAGTTCTTCGGGATCCATTAAGTTGAACAAATGCACCAAGTCATATTGGCTCAAATCTTGATTAAAATCTAATGAAATATCAACCTGAACACCAAGTTTTTCTAAAAACTCCTTTGTTTTGACCATCTGAACGGTATCTCCTCCAGGGGCATCAAATATATTTGTTTTGGATTGAAATAAAACTCTCATGTTTTGAAATTTTAAGATTGCAAATATAGTTTTTATTTGTAGTTTTACTTCTTGAAATTATTTTTATAAAAAATTAATGAAAAAGATATTATTCCTTTTTGGAACTCGGCCAGAGGCAATAAAAATGGCACCGTTAATTCAATGTTTTGCTGCAGATGATCGGTTTGAAATAAAAGTTGGTGTCACCGCGCAGCATCGTGAAATGTTGGATCAAGTGATGTCTTTTTTTGAAATAAAAGCCGATTATGATTTGAATATCATGACGCTAAACCAAACACTCCATCAATTAACAGCGGATTTAGTATCTCGAATTACAAATGAAATTTTGATAAAAGAACAATTTGATTTTGTTTTTGTTCAAGGAGATACAACTACTGTTTTAGCAGCTTCATTAGCTGCGTTTTATCAAAAAGTAAAAATAATTCATATCGAAGCTGGGCTGCGAAGTTTTGATATGTTGTCGCCATTTCCTGAAGAAATGAACCGGGTTTTGACTTCAAGATTGGCAGAAATTCATTTTTGCCCGACTGAAAATTCAAAGCAAAATTTGAATCATGAAAACATTACTAAAAATGTATTTGTAGTAGGTAATACGGTGGTAGATGCGCTTTTGATTGGTTTAGAAAAAATTAAACAAACTTCGGAATTTGAGTTATTACAAAAGTATAGTTTTATAGATTTTAACAAAAAAATAATTCTCGTTACTTGCCATCGTAGGGAAAATTTTGGTAAACCATTTGAAGAAATTTGCTCGGCAATTTTAGAAATTGCAACAGATTTTGAAAATGATGTTCAGTTTGTGTATCCAGTTCATCTCAATCCGAATGTCAAAGATGTAGCACATAGCATGTTACAAAAAGAAAACATAAAATTGATTTCGCCATTAGAGTATCCAGAATTAATTTGGATGATGGACAAAAGCTACATTATTTTGACTGATTCTGGAGGTATTCAAGAGGAAGCGCCAAGTTTGGGCAAACCTGTTTTGGTATTGCGAGAGGTTACAGAAAGAACAGAGGGTATTGCAGCAGGATCTGCAATATTGGTTGGTTCAAACAAAGATAATATAGTTTCTCAAATTGGTAAATTGCTTTTGGATTTAAATTATTATAACTCGATTTCAAAAATTTCTAATCCTTATGGTAGCGGAAAAACCAGTCAAGAGATTTTGGAGATATTGTCTAGCCTAAATTAAATTTTCATCAGCAATTTCTAATTTCTTTTTCTCGGTATATGCAAAAATCAAACCGATAAGAATTGATTTTGTATCGGCTTTAAAATATAAACCCATAAAAACCCAATAGGAAATAAATAAAAAAATTGTGGTTCCAATAATTAGTCGATTTATAGACTTCAATCTAATCTGATTCGACAAATTGCTTCTTAAAATAAAAATACTCCACAGCAAAAATAATACTCCAAGAATACCAGATTTTAAATAAACTGTCATAAATCCATTGTGTAGTATAGACGAATATCTGATCATAACATTATCTAAAAGCACCTCTCTGCGTATGTCAACTACAGAACCCAACCCTTGACCAAAAACAATATTGATTTTGTCCTTTTTTAATGATTCTTTTACGGTCAAAATGTTTTCTAAAGACCTATAATTGTCATTAAAATCTTTCCAATCATCTACATTTATGCTAGTTTTAAATGGTTCGATTGGAGCAATTTTTATTTTATACAAGAATGCTTCAATCCCTGGTCCATTCCGTTTTGGGTTTATATACAATATTGTACCATAAAAGACCGCTGTTCCAAAAAATATTGTCAATAGAACTGATAGTGTTCTTTTATTCCAAACAAAATATCCTTTTAGAGCAATAAATAAGATAACAAATTGTATGAAATTTGTTCTTGACAAATAAAAAGCAGAAGAAATTGCAAGCAATAAAATAAACATAACTTTATTTTTTAAACTCAAATTGATTTCGAGTTCTTTATTGAAAATTATTAAAATTAATGCATAAATCTCATAATCGCTAAAATAACCTGCCATTTCTCTTAAAACATGAATATTTCTAACTCCCAAAAAAAGAAAGCAATAAAAAACTATAAATAAATGAACAATAGCGATAACAACTCCTGCTTCTAAAGCGGTTTGTAATGGGTTTTTTAAATGTTTTTTTGTTATTTGATAGCCTATTAAAAGCCCCAAAATTGGTTTCAAAAGGTAGGCAAAGTCTCTGATGATGTTGTATGGCTTATATTCATACCAAAAACACATACCTAGAGCAATGCCCAGTATAAATACAAATGGTAAAATTTGTTGGAATAGTGGCTTTGAATATGATTTTCGTAATGTTGTGATTGTTGCCAAAAACCAAATTGAAAATGTCAATTCATAATTATTTAAGTAGGGCACCGCTACACAGATAATGAAAATAACTTTGTACAAAGTGTTTTTAGAAAATTTAATTTTCATTGTTTTTTTTATTAATTCCCATCGTGCTTTTTGAATATAATCCAATGAAAAACAACTCTGAAATAATTAGCGATATGATTATTGCGTATAATTTGAATGAATTTATAAATAATAAAATTAATGAAATATTGACAATAGTGGCAATAATTGTAATTATTATATAGTTTTTGTTTTTGTTAGTAACAAACATCAATTGTTCTAACGGTAATGAAATTGACATTAACATCGAAACAATTAATGATATTTTGAAAATTAAACTTAATTGCAAAATTAATACCTCCGAAAGATGGAAAAAACGTAACACGTCTTCCGAAAAAATAAAAATTATCAAGAGCATAACAAACACAAACACAAAAACAAATGTAGCATATTTTTTCCAAAACGCAATGCCTTCGGTTTTACTTTGCTTGTATTTAAAACAAACACTTGGATAGAAAAATTTTAAAAATACTTGAATAAAAGTTCTGAACAATGTAATAACTTGTTCGATGATTTTATATTGACCAGCGATGGTATAACCAATAAAAAAACCGGTTAATACCAACGGGGATAATTGTCGTGCCGACAAAAATAATTGTGATACACAAAAAGAAAAATCATTTTTGATAACAGTAATAATTTCATGAAAAGAGGGCAAGCATATTTGAAGTTTATATTTTATTTTGATGATACAAAGCCCTAATACGTTAAACAGCAAGGCGCTGATTCCTAAAAAAAGGTTTACAAAAATATAATCTTCTTTTTGAGTTACAAGAAAAAAAACCAGTAAAACATATAGGATTTTTGACCCAATATTTAAAACACTAACTAATTTAAAATTCTCAATGCCCTGCAAAAACCAAAGCGGATTGAATATTTGTGCAAAAACAATGGTTAAGCTCAACAAAAACAATTTCTTTTCGTGATAAAAAAAGGGGACACAAAAAATTAGAAACAAACCAATTATCAAAGCAATGAGAAATAAAACTACTTTTGAGGCAATAATTAAATTCAATAATTTTTGTAATTCAACAAGGTTATCTCTGCTTTCTGAAGCTTGTTTTGTGCCTTTAATATCAAAACCGTAATCAACTATTAAAATTAAAAATAAAGCCAACGCAAAACCAAATCCCATCTTTCCAAGCCCTTCTACATGACATATTGAAACTACAATTGGGGCAACAAAAATGGGGCTAATCAAATTAAAAGCCTGGCCTAAACCATAAATAACAAAATTTTGCTTCTTTTTGTCGTTTAAAAATGCAATTAACTTTTGTTTTATCATTATAGACATATTAAATCCAAAAATGTATCAACACAGGTTTTGGGGTTTTCTCATATATCCCTTTTACATAATAATTGTATTCTGGGACAAATTGTTTGATTAACGAAATAATTTCTATAGGATTGTTTTGAGTGTGATAGGTTGTAATTGCAATTTTGGGTTTATTTTGCGTTATAGTGCGCGCTGCACCTTTTAACATTTCTAATTCAAACCCTTCTATATCCGCTTTTAAATAAGTTATTTTCTTGTTTTCTAAAAGGCTATCTATTTTCTGAATTTTTATTTTTTGGGAGCTTTCAGTAAATTGATCCTGAATCATTCCATCAAGTGAGTTTTCGTCAAAATTAACTTCTCCATCTTCATTTCCAACTGCAACATTAAAAATAGTGGTTTTTTCTTTGAAATCATAAAATGTTTTTTCAAGACAATTGCAAAATAATTTACTGGGTTCTATCATATAAATATGAGCGCATTTGTCTATTACAGAAATAGGCAACAAACCTTCTGCGGTGCCAATGTCTAAAATAATTTCTCCATTTTCAATTTCAGTTCCTTTTTTTTGATAATAATGCCAATCATTTTTGTCAAATGATTCGCAAATTACTTGATTCAATCTATCAATTGAAAAAACCGAAGGCCAATATAGTTTATAATTAAAATTGTAGAACGAAACTTCAAAATCTTCTTTTCTTTCGATCTTTTTAATAAATTTTTTGGCTATAATATTAATTTTAGGTTTACACAAAAAATACATTAAATCCAAAAAACTTACATTGTTTTTGTTTACAAATAACCAAAAATATAAGATTTTAAGCCGCCTCATTCTATTTATACAGTTTTGGCAATTCAGCAGCTAAAATTGATTCGTGTGGGTATAATGATAAACCTTGGTTTACGCCGTCTTTTATTATAGCTTTTACAACACCCGTATTTGAATCAAAACTGCATTTTGAATTATCGGGTCTGAAGAAAGCGCCCATTTCAAAACCTTTAATTTCCCTTGATTTCCCGAGGTATTCAAATTTTATAGATTTTATGACAACTTCAGATTGTTTCCGATTTTTTCCAAAATCTAATCTAAGTTGAGATGGCAAAACATCTTTAGGTAACGAAAAATTTACAATTTGTTCAGCATCATTACCCTTTACTGCTACCCAAACACCATCACTAAAATTAATTGAATTATCTTGAGTGTACAATAAACAAAAGTCATCATCAGCCTTGGAAATTAAATTTACATAAACATTAAATGTTTCAGGCTTTATAGAAGCTTCCGCATTGCTACTATCTTTACAGCTGAATAATAACAAGAGTAATAATAAACATGTTGCTTTCATTTTGATTAAAATTTGTTTTTTAGAATAAAAAAGATTTAGTTTGCAAAATTAATCAATTTTATTCTAAAAATCAAATTTTATTTTATTTCAAATTCAAACTGTATGGAAAATTTTACAAATAATAATAAATATAATGGCTATTATGTTTTTTTATTTTCTTTTATTTTGTCTTTAATAACTTATGGTTTTGCACTTACAAATTATAGTGTAACTATTGATAATGAAACCCCAATTTATTCAGATTTTGGAATGATATTTGGAAGATGGGGTCAAAATTTAATACGTTATCATATTTTTGGTGGGCATTTACAATATTTCACTCTCATTTTAAGCCTTTTTTGCTTTAGTTTAGCATCCCTGAGACTTTCAAAATTATTTAATTTTGAAGGTTTAAATGCTTATGCTTTTTGTTGTTTATTTTTAACATTCCCACAAGTTTCATATCAAATCATTTTTAGTATGATGGCTGATGTGTCTGGAATAGGCGTTTTGATTTCCATTTTATGTGTTGAATTGTTTTTAAAAGCAATTGAAATGGAAACACTATTAAAAAAAGCATTGTGTTTTCTATCAATTGTTTTATTACTAGTTTTTCTTTTCTCTATATACCAAGCTTTTATTTTGTTTCCTGTAACAATATTAATGATGTTGTTTTTTATTAATACCTTCAAAGATAACTTTATATTATCTTTTGAATTGAAAAAGATTTTATCGTTTTTTGTAGTTTTAGTGCTTTCTGCTTTTTTATACGTGCTTTCTGTTAAATTATTATGTCCGCCAATACCAGAAAGCGGCTATCTTTCATCATTTGTCTCCGGAAATTCAAAAAATTTAATTTCTAACTTTCTTACATTGTGGAAAACAAATTTATTAGGAAATGCGTTTTATGGCGAAAAACTATTCATGATTGTACCGATTTTATTAATGGTATTAGTATTAAAAATTTTTAAAAGCAGAAAATATATTATTTATAGAATTTTATCAATGCTTTTTTTAGTTTTATCCCCTTTCTTTATTTCTTTTTTTATTACAAGTAGCTACAATCCACCAAGATTGTATTTAACATCTAATTTAGTTTTTGCATTTTTTTGCATTTTTTTTATTGAGTATTTTAAATTAGTGAATTTTCATATTACAAAAATTATAGTAGTTTTGTTTGCAATAATTAATATTTATTTTATAACTAATCTTTTTAACAGTGTTAATAAAATTTATAAACATGACCGAAGAATTGCCGAAAAAATTGATGATGTAATAAATTCCAAGTATCCAAATTTTGAAACAACAAACAAAGTAGTATATTTTCATGGTTCGCTACCCTATGATTATCATCAGAAATTTAGGTTAGAAAATTCTGAAATATTTGGAGGTTCTTTTTATAGCTGGGATAATGGGAGTAATTTTAGATTAATCAATTTTTTTAATGTTGCAGATGTTGCAGAATATAAAATGGTTGAAGAAGATATGAAAGATAAATATTTTGGAATAAAAGACGCTATTACAAAAATGCCTTCATGGCCAGATAGAGGTTCAATTAAAATGATAAATGAAATTGTGGTTGTAAAATTAGGCACTATCAAAGGCGCACCACTATTTTTTGAGTAACGTATCTTATTTTTTTTTTGATTCAACAAAACCTATAAATTGCAAAAGCAATCAAAATGCCAAATGTGGCAGAAAAAATGAAGGACAAAAACAGTATGTCCGAATATTAAAAATATATTTTCAGATTGATTAACTAAAAGAAAGAAAATTTCTCGTTTATATAAATTTTAATCCTAAAACAGCATCAATTACCAAATCGCTATCCAATTCAAAAAAAAGCGGCAAACGCAACAAACAATTGGTAAAACGATCTGTTTCTGGAATGTTTCTACCATCGTGTTTGTTGGCATAAAAGGGACTCGAATGCAAACTGATGTAGTGAAAAACCGGATGAATGTTTTGTTTTTTCAATCGTTCAATTATCTGGTTTCGCTGTTCGATTGTGTCACAGCACAAAAAAAACATGTGTGCATTGTTGGTAGCATAATCGGGGATAGTAGGCAGCTTGATTTTGTTGTTGTGCGCCCAATCGTTTAATTTCAAAAAATAATTGTTCCATATTTCTTTACGTTTATCTTGAATTTTTTCGATATTTTCAAGTTGAGCCCACAAAAAAGCGGCTATTATTTCCGACGGCAAAAAAGAGCTTCCAATATCTACCCATCCATATTTATCGACTTCGCCCCGAAAAAAAGCAGACCTATTGGTGCCTTTCTCCCAGATGATTTCGGCCCGATCACAAAATTGTGAGTCGTTTATGGCAAGCATGCCACCTTCGCCCGAAATGATGTTTTTGGTTTCGTGAAAAGAAAATGCGGCCAAATGGCCAATCGAGCCCAAGGCTTTTTTGACGCCGTCCTTGCCCGTAAAATAACTGTCGATAGCCTGTGCAGCATCTTCGATTACAAACAAATTGTGCCGATTTGCAATATCCATAATCACCTCCATATTGCATGCAACGCCTGCATAATGCACCGGTACAATGGCTTTTGTTTTTGAGGTAATTAATGCCTCGATGCCGTTTTCGTCTATGTTTGGATGGTCTTTTCTGGAGTCTGCAAAAACTATTTTTGCACCACGCAGTACAAACGCATTTGAGGTCGAAACAAAGGTATAACTTGGCATAATCACCTCGTCGCCAGGCTGAATATTGATCAAAATTGCTGCCATTTCGAGCGCATCAGTGCAAGATGTTGTGAGCAAACATTTTTTGAAACCGAAGTTTTGTTCAAAATAAGTTTGACATTTTTTGGTATAAGCACCGTTGCCCGAAATTTTTCCAGATTTTACGGCGTCTTCAATATATTTGGTCTCATTGCCCGAAAGGTAGGGTTTGTTGAATGGAATCATTAGAAATAAAATTGTGTTGAAATAATTTTGCTAAAATAAACAATTGTTGCCATAAAATGCAACAAAGTGCGATTGTTTCTATTCGATAAGCCTTGAAACCGTTTGGGTTTTTTGAAACGAGTTTTAGCAACGGTTTTGTACAAATTTTTGATATTAAAATTTCATAATCCTGAGTTTTAATGTGATTTCCAATAATGTTTGATAACAAGTTTTTCTTTTATAGTATAGCCCTGTTTTTTATAAAAATTACAAGCTCCCAAATTAGATTCTTGCGTAGGAATATGTAGGGTTTTTATATGGTTTTGAAACAATTCGTTTTCTACAAACTGAAGCAATTTTCTACCTATTCCTTTTCCTTGATGGGCAGGGCTTATGGCAATTAATCCAATTGTAGCGTCTTCATAATCAACTTTGTAGGAAACAAAACCAATAGTTTGATGGTTTTCTACATACACCAAAACTGCTGTTGCAAAATTATTCGTTATCGAATTGTCAACCCATTTGCGATACAATTCTTTAAACTTTTCTGGTTTGAAATTGGTGTCTAAAAAAAACCGACTGAATTTGCCGCTTTCATAAGCCAATTCATAAATTTTGTTGATTTGAAAAGCTACTTTTTTTACAGAAAAAATGTTGTTGCTATCGCAGTTGTTTTCAATAATTTCTTTGACAAAAACAACTTTGGTTTCCGTAAAATGGTTTGTGAAATGATCTAATTTTAAGTCAAAATCAACTGGGTTTTTTGCATACAACAAATCAAAATTTTTAATCTCTTCCGCATCAATTTCTTCGGCAACAAATAGTTCGCCTACGACCATTTCAAAAAATGCGCTATCCCAATCTAAGTTTTTTATCATAGGATCTCGTCGATTATAAAAACAGGACGATTTTTTGTTTGATCAAATATTTTACCAACATAAATGCCCGTTACGCCTATAGTTGTGATGATAATTCCAGACAAAAACCATATCGAAACGATGATAGAAGTATAGCCCAAAACCTCAATTTTGTTGGACATAGCTTCCAAAATATAGTAGGTTCCAATGCACACCGATAACACCGATATGAGCATGCCAAATTTGACAAAAATTTTCAAGGGTTTGTTTGAAAAAGAAAGAATTGAGTTGAACGCCAAACTTATTAATTTTGAAAAACTATAGCTTGTTGATCCAGAATCTCTCATTGCGTGTTCTACAGCAATTGAGGTCGATGTATAGCCTACAAAGTCAACAAATAATGGAAAAAATTTGATATAATCTGAAATTTCTAAAATCGAAGCAATTACTTTTTTGTTATAAATTCCAAAATTCGCAATTTCGTTATCATATTTTGTATCCGTAAAAAAGCCATAGATTTTAGAAAAAATTTTTGAGGTTAATTTCTTCAAAACCCCGTCTTGTCTATTTGTTCGTCTTGCCAATACTACATCAAACCCGGCTTTGGTTTTTTCAAAAAGCTTCACAATCTCTTTGGGCTGGTCTTGCAAATCGCAATCCATCACTACAATCCATTCGCCTTTTGCGAGGCTCAAACCTGCCATAATAGCGGGATGTTGCCCAAAATTGCGGCTCAGTCTAATGCTTTTTACGGTTTCAAAAGCAGCAGATAATTTCTTCATTTCGGCCCACGAATGATCAGGACTTCTATCATCAACCAAAATTATTTCATAAGAAACATCCATCAAAACCATTGTTTTTTGAATTTCAGAAACAAGTTTTGAGATGATTTTTTCGGCACGATATACAGGGCTAACTATTGAAATAGTTGGGTTTTGGTCAATCATTAATTTGGAATAAAAATCTAAAACAAATCTATAAAAATTTTCTTAACAAACAATTTTTTTATCGTTTTATTACCAAAACGCCACTTTATAATCTTATTTGGTCTCAACAAACCATTCACAACAATTCTCTGAATGAAGCACAGAAAATCGGTTTCGGAATATTTTTTGAAATGGTTCTTGCGATCATTTTTTTTTACAAAAACACTATTTTTTCCATTATAACAGAAAAATATCAGTTTTTTTCAAACCATAAAATTTAAAAACCCAATTTTTCTCGAACCCGCAACAGTACATCATTTGCAACAGCATTTGCTTTTTGAGCCCCAATAGCCAATGCTTTGTCTATTTCGGCGGGGTTATTGGCATAATAAAAATATTTTTCACGTTCTTTTTCAAAACGCTCCAAAATCAATTCAAACAGGGCTTGTTTGGCATGGCCATAACCAAAATCTCCAGAGGTATTGCGATATTTTTCGGCTAATGCTGCCGTTTTGTCTGCCGTTGCTATCAATTTATAGAGTGCAAAAACGTTGCAGGTTTGTTCATTTTTTGGGGCTTCGAGTGGCGTACTATCCGTTTCTATGCCCATTATTTGCTTGCGCAAAACCTTGTCTTCTACAAAAATATTGATGATATTGCCACGAGATTTACTCATTTTCTGACCATCAGTGCCGGGCACGTTCATCGAATGTTCCTCAATTTTGGCTTCGGGCAACACAAAGGTTTCGCCCATCAAATGATTAAACCGTGAGGCTACATCTCGCGCCATTTCAATATGCTGCAACTGATCTTTGCCAACAGGTACAATCTGAGCGTCATACAACAAAATATCTGCCGCCATCAACATAGGATAGCCAAACAAGCCGGCATTTATATCTTCCAAATGATCAGATTTGTCTTTGAAAGAGTGTGCCAATGTGAGCCGTTGATACGGAAAAAAACAATTCAAATACCAAGCCAATTCTGTGGTTTGCGTCACATCAGATTGTCGATAAAAAACCACCTTATCAGGATCCAACCCACACGCCAACCACGCCGCTGCAGTGCTATAGGTATTGTTGCGCAATGTTTTTCCGTCTTTTATTTGCGTTACCGAGTGCAAATCTGCGATAAACAAAAAAGATTCGTTTTGCGGCATTTCAGACATTTGAATGGCTGGCAAAATAGCCCCCAACAAGTTGCCCAAATGTGGCGTTCCGGTGCTTTGAACACCCGTTAATATTTTTGACATAAGCCGTTTTTTTTGAATAAAAATAAAAAATTTCAGCAAAGTTACTTCTTTTATCAAATATTAAAACTCTTTTTGTATTTTTGACCGTATGAAAAGACTAAAAAACATTTTAATATCGCTTTGGCGTTTTTGGGTTTATACCCTAATGACAATTCCGTTGATCATCATGCTTCCGGCAATGTTCTTTTTTTTGCTTAAAGAAACTTGGTATCCCAAATTTTTTGTATTGGCACGACTTTGGGCAAAAATCATCATTTTTGGTGGCGGTTTTTATTATAAAATTGAGCAAGAACAGGTTTTAGAAAAAGGAAAAAGCTATATGTTTGTTGCCAATCACACTTCGATGTTAGACATTATGTTGATGTTGGCAGTCATCAAAAATCCGTTTGTTTTTGTCGGAAAAAAAGAATTGGCCAAGCTGCCATTTTTTGGATTTTTGTACAAAAGAAGCTGCATTTTGGTGGATCGTGGCAGTGCCAAAAGCCGTTTAGAAGTTTTTGAGCGTGCCCAAACAAGGCTTAATCAAGGGTTGAGTATTTGTATTTTTCCCGAAGGTGGCGTGCCAAATCCAGATATTGTTTTGGACGACTTCAAAGATGGTGCTTTTCGATTAGGAATCGAACATCAAATCCCAATCGTACCGCTTACTTTTGCCGACAATAAACGCCGTTTTTCTTACACTTTCTTGAGTGGTAGTCCAGGTTTGTTGCGGGTAAAAATTCATCAATTTGTTGCCACAACCAACAAGACTTTAGACCAAAGACGGGAACTGCGTGACGAGGTTAGAAATGTTATTTTGAAACAAATTGAAAATTATAATTCCTAAATTCAGCTGTTTTTTCAACCAAAAACCGCAATTTTTCGGCTTTTTTTGAAAATTTAAAAACAAAACGACACCCCCATTTTATTAGAATCATTTAAAAAAAATCAATACATTCATGTCGATTCTTACACAGCCATTCAAAACAAAACACAATACTGCGCCTTTTTCTGAAATCAAAAACGAAGATTTTTTGCCTGCATTTATTGAAAATATCGCTTCCGCTAAAGCAGAAATTGAGGCTATAACAGCAGATTTGTGTAGCCCAACATTTGAAAACACCATAGAAAAGCTCGAATTTTCGGGAGCAAGTTTGGATCGGCTGAACAGCTTGTTTTTCAATCTCAACTCGGCAGAAACCAATGACGATATTCAAAAAATAGCCCAAGAAGTCACGCCACTTTTGACCGCATTTGCCAACGATATTACGCTCAACGAAACCCTTTTTCTAAAAATAAAAACGGTATTTGATCAGCGAAACAATCTCAATTTGAATATTGAACAAAATACTTTGTTAGAAAAAAAATTCAAATCCTTTGCTCGAAACGGTGCGTTATTAACTTTCGACAAAAAAGAAAAACTACGTCAAATTGACACGGAATTGGGAATCCTAAAACTCAAGTTTGGCGAAAACGTTTTGGCCGAAACCAATGATTTTCAACTGCAAATTTTCGATCCAAACGAACTATCAGGATTGCCCGAAAATGCCATCGAAGCAGCCAAAATACTTGCAGACTCAAAAGGGGTCGAAGGTTGGGTTTTTACTTTAGATATGCCCAGTTATTTGCCTTTTTTGACCTATGCAGACAACCGCGAATTGCGACAAAAAATGGCCGTGGCAGCCGGTCAAAAAGGCTTTCGGGACAACGGTTTTAACAACGAAAAAATCACACTTCAAATTGCAAAACTGCGACATGACCGTGCCAATCTATTGGGCTATACAACCCACGCCCATTTTGTTTTGGAAGAGCGAATGGCTCAAAATCCAGAAAAAGTAATCGCTTTTTTGAACAATTTGTTAGACAAGGCCAAGCCTGCAGCGCTTCGCGAAATGCAACAATTGGCCGCTTTTGCAAAAGATTTGGATGGCATAGCAATACTCGAAAAGTGGGACGCCGCCTATTATTCTGAAAAGCTCAAACAACAGCTTTTTCAGCTCGACGATCAGTTGTTGAAACCCTATTTTCAGTTAGAAAAAGTGGTTCAAGGAGCGTTTCAAATCGCCAATCGCTTATTTGACCTCAATTTTACCGAAGTTTTTGATATAGACAAATACCATGATGAGGTTTGCACTTTTGAAGTTACAAACAAAGAAAACGAATTGATAGCCGTTTTTTATACTGATTTTTTCCCTCGAAAAGGAAAAAGAGGAGGTGCTTGGATGACCTCTTTCAAACCACAATTTGAAAAAAACGGCGTCAACGAACGCCCGCATATTTCAAACGTTTGCAATTTTACAAAACCTACAAATACCCAACCTTCCTTACTGACTTTTAACGAAGTAACCACGCTTTTTCATGAATTTGGTCACGGTTTACACGGCATTTTGGCCAATACTACTTATCCTAGTTTGTCTGGAACCTCGGTTTTTTGGGATTTTGTAGAGTTGCCAAGTCAAATCATGGAAAACTGGTGTTATCAGCCCGAAGCTTTGGCTATTTTTGCCAAACATTATAAAACAGATGAGGTTATTCCGCAAGAATTGGTACAAAAAATAAAAGAAAGTGCCAGCTTTCAAGAAGGAATGGCGACGATGCGACAAATTAGTTTTGGGCTTTTGGACATGGCTTTTCACGCAAGTGATCCAAACGAGATTGATTGTATCAAAAGCTTTGAAAAAGCGGTCATGCAAGACACCAATTTGTATCCTGATGTAGCCCAAAACTGCATGAGTGTTTCGTTTTCGCATATTTTTCAGGGGGGCTACTCTTCTGGATATTACAGCTATAAATGGGCCGAAGTGCTTGATGCTGATGCTTTTGCTTATTTTTTGGAAAATGGTATTTTTGACAAAAACACAGCCACCAAATTCAAAGAAAACATCCTTTCAAAAGGAGGCACAGAACATCCTATGACACTTTATAAACGCTTTCGCGGAAGCGAGCCAAAACCAGAAGCTTTGCTAAAAAGGGCTGGACTAATTTAATTTAAACCCAAAAAAAATGAATATAAAAAACGCACAACTTGATGTCGATAAATGGATAAAAGCCCACGGTGTTCGCTATTTTAACGAGCTAACCAACATGGCACAACTCACAGAAGAAGTTGGCGAGGTTGCCCGAATTATTGCACGCCGCTATGGCGAACAGTCTGAAAAAGAGTCTGACAAAAACAAAGATCTTGGCGAAGAATTGGCCGATGTAGTTTTTGTTGTTTTGTGCTTGGCCAATCAAACCGGTATCGATTTGCAGGCTTCATTTGACAAAAAATTAGATTTCAAAACCAATCGTGATCACGACAGACACCATCAAAACCCAAAATTGCAATAAACTTGAAATTTGCAAATTTTTTTATTATGGAAAAACTAATCTCATATCCAATATCGCTTTTTAGCATGATCGTTTTTTTGACGTTTTTGTGCATTTTTCATCCTATTCAGTGGGTTTGTTTGCACTGCTTTGGATATAATGCCCACAAAAAAAGTGTGGCAATACTAAATGGTATTTTGCTGCGGGTAGCCCATTTTTTGGGAGCAACATTCAAAATATCAGGGCGCGAATTGATTCCGGATGGTGTTCCAATTATTTTTGTTGCCAATCATCAAAGTTTGTATGACATCATTGGAATTATATGGTTTTTGCGCAAGTTTCACCCCAAATTTGTGAGCAAAAAAGAGCTGGGTAGCGGCGTGCCAAGTGTTTCGTTCAATTTGAGACACGGCGGTTCGGTTTTGATAGACCGAAAAGAACCCAAACAAGCAATTCCACTTATCAAAGGATTGGCAACATATATCGAAAAACATACACGATCTGCAGTTATTTTTCCGGAAGGAACCCGCAGCAGGGACGGAAAACCAAAACAATTTGCACAAAGCGGACTCAAAATCTTGTGCATAAACGCTCCCTCAGCGCATATCGTACCTATATCGATCAATAATTCATGGAAATTTGTTAAATTTGGTTTTTTTCCGTTTGGTTTAGGAAAACGCATTACCTTTACCATTCATAATCCGATAAAAGTGATGGATTTTGAAATAGAAAAATTGTTAGAAATGACCGAAAGTGCCGTGGTTAGCGGGATTAAGTATTAAAAAATAAAATAGTAATAAAGATAAAATACAATAAAACGTATGTCCATAAAAAATATCCGTCTTGAAGTAATGCAATTTTTAGAGCAAAAAGTAGATAGCTTCGTAGATCAATTTTTGATTCCTGTCGAGAAAATATGGCAACCTACAGATTTTTTGCCCAATTCTGAAAAAGAATCTTTTTTTGAAGAAGTCAAAGAATTGCGGGAATTGGCCAAAGATTTGCCTTATGATTTTTGGGTTGTTTTGGTAGGCGACACCATCACCGAAGAGGCTTTGCCAACCTATGAATCGTGGTTGATGGATCTGGACGGCGTTGACAATGTAGAGCGCAACGGCTGGTCAAAATGGGTACGGCAATGGACGGCCGAAGAAAACCGTCACGGCGATTTGCTCAACAAATACCTCTATTTGTCGGGACGTGTCAATATGCGCGAAATCGAAATGACCACACAGCATTTGATTGCAGACGGCTTTGACATTGGCACCGATCGTGATCCATACAAAAATTTCATATACACCAGTTTTCAAGAATTGGCAACCTATGTTTCGCACAATCGAGTAGCGCAATTGGCCAAAAGTTATGGCGATCACAAACTTTCAAAAATGTGCAAGATGATTGCCGGAGACGAAATGCGCCACCACCATGCCTATTGTGAGTTTGTGACTCAAATTTTCAAAATCGATCCAAGCCAAATGATGATTGCCTTTCAGCAAATGATGAAAAACAAGATTGTAATGCCGGCAGGTTTTTTGAGAGAATCTGGCAACAAAATTAGCTCGGCGTTTGAACAATTTTCGGATTCTGCACAACGTATCGGGGTTTATACCGCCAATGATTATGTAGATATCATTCAAAAACTAAACATCAAATGGGAAATTGACAAAATTGGGAGCTTGACAGACGAAGCCGAAAAAGCCCGTGATTATTTGATGAAACTGCCGTCCAGAATGGCAAAAATATCAGAAAGATTGGTAATTCCTGCCGAATCGACCATTTTCAAATGGGTAGAGCCCGCAGTTTTGCGAAGTTAAAACACATATAGTCAACTAGCATTGGAATCTGAATTAATCAAAAACACGATTTTTTTTGTAAAAAAGCAACTTCAAAATGCCGAAGGAGGCCACGACTGGTTTCATATCGAGCGGGTTTATAAAAACAGTCTGCTGATTGCAAAACAAGAGAAATGTCATTTACAAACCGTTCAATTGGCGGCACTATTGCACGATATTGCAGACAGCAAATTTTTTGACGGTGACGAAACGATTGGTCCAAAATTGGCAAAATCTTTTTTGCTTTCGCAAAATGTAAACCCAGAAGTTGTAGCAAATGTGTTGCTTATCATCGAAAATATTTCGTTCAAAGGAGGTAATTTTAATCAAAAACACCATTCTATCGAGTTGGATATTGTGCAAGACGCAGACAGATTGGATGCTATTGGCGCGGTTGGTATCGCTAGAACCTTTAATTATGGCGGTTTTAAAAACAGGCTTTTGTATGATCCAAATTGTGCGCCAAACCTTGCGATGACCAAAGAAGAATATAAAAATAGCGAAGCGCCAACAATCAACCATTTTTATGAAAAACTATTGTTGCTAAAAGACAAAATGAATACACATACGGCTCGCAATATTGCCGAAAAACGACACCAATTTATGCTTGTTTTTTTGGAGCAGTTTTATGACGAGTGGAACGGAAATTTGTAAAACACAACAATTAACATCAAAAAAATGATTTTTAGAGAAGCTACAGTTCATGACATCGACAACTATATGATTGTTAGAATGTTAGTCAAAGAAAACGTTTTAAACAATCCCGCTTTGGTTACCAAAGAAGATAATATTGCCTATCTTACAACTGACGGAAAAGGCTGGGTTTGCGAGATTGATAATCAGATTGTTGGGTTTGCGATTGTGGGTTTGGTTCAAAAAAGCGTTTGGGCACTATTTGTGCATCCCGATTTTGAGCAGCGCGGAATAGGCACTTCATTACACAACATCATGTTGCAATGGTATTTTGAACAAACCCAAGAAACGATTTGGTTGGGCACGGCACCTATGACCAAAGCCGACAAATTTTATACCAAAAAAGGGTGGTCTAATGTTGGCTTTTATGGTGATGAAATCAAATTTGAAATGTGTTTTGACAACTGGAAAAAGCAATAAAACAACCCTTGTTTTATCAAAATGCGATTTTTTTTGCAATTGTTTTTGGATGAATTTGAAAAAAAAATCATTGATTTTATATTTGAGAAAAAATGCAATGACCAATCAATTTTCTGTTGTATAAAAATATAGAATCACTTTTCATCAAAATCAAGATTACTTTTAAAAAATCAGTAAATACTTTATTTGATGTACTTCTTGTAGTTTTATTAAAGTATTGTTATTCAGATTTTTATAGCTGGGGTCTTATACAACCCACTAACTTTCAACCCTGTTAGCACTTTTCCAAAACCCACTTCCCGTCATAACAGCTCCTGCGCACCTTGCAATTGTTTCAAAACCACGATTTCTACGGTGTTATTCATGCCAAAATAAATGCCAATTGCAGCTTAATTGTTTTGTTGGGATTCAAAAAATCATTATTTATAATCTTTGATATCCGTTACAACATCAAAAATGCATCTTTATCGTTCAAAAAACCTAGCTTTTGGCGGCTTTCGTTTAGTTTCTTTAAATCCAAAGTTGTTACAAAAACAGCTTCGGTTTCTTGTGGGGCAATCAAATTTTCGCCCAAAAAATCAACCGCTTGTGTGTGGCCTGTATAAACCAAATTGTGGTCGTCTGTGCCAATTCTGTTTACGCCCAAAACATAGCTCATATTTTCTATGGCACGGGCTTTTAGCAAAACATCCCAAGCATTGATTCGGGTTTTTGGCCAGTTGGCAACATAAATTAGCACATCATAATCTGTTGTGTTTCTAGAAAATACAGGAAAACGAAGGTCATAACAAATCAAAGGACAAATCTTGAAACCCATATAATCTACCACCAATTTTGAACTGCCAGCCGTAAAAGCAGCATGTTCTCCTGCCAAAGTAAACAAGTGTTTTTTGTCGTAAAATAGAAGCTTGCCATCGGGAAAGACAAACAATAATCGGTTGAAAAACAAGTCGTTTTCTGTGATGACCAAACTACCAACCAAAGCACATTTTTGAGATTTTGCCACTGTTTTCATCCACAAAACCGTTGCCCCATCCATTGTTTCTGCAACAGCAGCTGCCTGCATTGTAAATCCTGTCGTAAACATTTCGGGCAAAACAATCAAATCTGGTTTTTCGGCTAGGTTTAAAATTATATTTTGAAAATAACTCCTGTTTTCAGTTGGATTTTCCCAATAAAGAGGGGCTTGAATCAATGCAATTTTCATAATTTTTTTAATAAAATTAAAATAAAACAATTAAAACGGGCTTCGTTTTTGTTTACAAAGATAAAAATAATACTTTCGTAAAATGAATTTAGTCAGAAAAATGCTTTTCCCGGTTTCTATAATTTACAACCTGATTACACAGCTAAGAAATGGCTTATATGATCGAGGTTTTTTGAAAACTTGCGCTTATCCAATCCCAATTATAACCGTCGGAAATCTCAATACAGGTGGTACCGGAAAAAGTCCTCAAATTGAATATTTAATCCGTTTATTATCTGATAATCATCGTGTTGCAACTTTGAGCCGAGGTTATAAACGCCAATCAAAAGGATTTGTGTTGGCACACAAAAACACAACAGCTGCTATATTGGGAGACGAGCCTTTTCAGTTTTTTAGCAAGTTCAAAAACATTCAAGTTGCTGTTGATGCCAATAGAATTAATGGCATAAACCAACTGTTTTTGCAATCGCAAAAACCAGAAGTTGTTTTGTTAGACGACGCCTTTCAACATCGAAAAGTAAAAGCAGGTTTGAATATTCTGCTCACCGCTTTTGACGACTTGTATAGTAATGATTTTGTATTGCCTTGCGGAAATCTTCGCGAAAGTCGCAAAAACGCCCATCGAGCCTCGGTGATTATTGTTACAAAATGCCCTAAAACCCTTTCAGTATTTGAACAAGAAAATATCAAAAATACATTACAACTTGAAGAAAACCAGTCTATTTTTTTTAGCTATATCCAATATGATGAGCGTGTTTTTTCAAAATACACAAGCCTAAAAATTAACGAAATTCAAAAAAAGTCAAAATTATTGGTTGCAGGAATAGCCAATCCAAAACCGTTTTTTGATTTTCTAAAAAACCCTGATGACAAAACACTTCGTTTTGCAGACCATCACCGCTTTTTGGAAAAAGATATCCAATTAATTAATAAAATGGCGGACAATCGATTGATTATAACAACCGAAAAAGATTTTGTTCGATTGAAAGATAGTGACCTCAACGTGCCCCTTTTCTACTTGCCAATCAAAAGCGATTTTGTTTCAAATTCCCATTTATTTGACAATATTGTATTGGATTTTGTAAATTCGTTTGCTAAAAAACACTAATTTATTTGAATTTAGAATGCCACACGAGGATCTCAAAAGGCACATACATTTTATCGTTTAGCAAGGTAAATCATTACAAATTTGTGTGATTATTTTTTTGTAGAATCTTTGCAATCTGTGTTGTTTTTTACACCATATTTCAAATTACTAAATATAAAGTAAAATCGTGTCATAAAAATTTTTGGGTTCAAACGGTTTTGTGATTACATCATTCATCCCATAGGAAAGCAACATTTTTTTGTTTTCGTCGAGCGAAATGGCTGTCAGAGCTACAATTGGAGTTGTAATGTCAAAATTTCTGATTTGCTCAGTAGCAATATTCCCATTTATACCTGGCAAATGCACATCCATCAATATCAAATCAAACTTGTTTTGTGCCGCTATAATTACAGCTTCTTCGCCATTTTCGACAATTTGACAAAAAATCTGCTTCTTTTCGAGCAGTTTTTTGGTAATCATTTGATTGATTTTATTGTCTTCTACAAGCAAAATCTTCTTGTCTATAAAATGATCGTCTGAGATGTTTTCTCTTTTCAAAATCACATTTTCAACTTCACTATCAATATTTACTAGTGTTGGCTCTGCGTTGACTTTGGCATTTATTTCAAAAATTTCTTGCAAGCTGAAAAGCAAATTCTGGCTTGACTTTTTTAAAGATTGTAGGTATTCTAACTGAAATTGTGTTGCGTTTTCATCAATCAATATATTGGTAATCCCGTTTATCGCATTCAACTCTGTTCGCAATTTGTGACTCAAATCAGACAAAACTTCAAATTTTTTGAGCGAGTTGCTTGCTTCTTTTTTTAGGGTTTGTTGTAGTGCTTTGTTTTTTTCGACAAGTTCAAAATTTGTTTTTTCGTAATAGTTGTTTTTTTTGATCACAAAAAAAAGTATTGCTACAACTATGATTGTCAGCAATATACACAAAAAAACACTGCTTTGATTTTGTGTTTCAAGAAAACACGCCTGAAAACATATAAAGTCGAGTAGGTATAACTTCATTTTTGGTTGATTTAAGTTTATAAAATTAATCTTTTTTGATCAACATACAAAATCAAATCTATAATTCTTGACGAATATCCAATTTCGTTGTCATACCAACCCACAACTTTGACCATTTTGCCAATTACAGATGTAAGTTGTGCGTCAAAAACACAAGAGTTTTTGTTGCCAATAATATCGACAGAAACAATAGGATCGTCTGTATATGCCAAAATACCTTTGAGGTGATTTTTTGCAGCGTCTTGAAATGCGGCGTTAATTTGAGCTATTGTTGCCGTTTTTTTTACATAACATGTAATGTCTGTAAGCGAGCCGTTTGCTACCGGCACTCTGATACCGCTGCCGCCAATCTTGCCCTCCATTTCTGGAAAAATTCTGGTCAACGCCTTTGCAGCTCCCGTAGTGGTTGGCACAATAGATTGGCTTGCCCCTCGCGCCCGTCGAAGGTCTTTGTGTGGCTGATCGTGCAGGCTTTGATCTGTTGTAAACGAGTGGATTGTAGTGATATAGGCATGCTCAATACCACAAAGTTGGTCAATAATTTGAAGCATAGGCGCAGCATTATTTGTAGTGCAACTCGCATTTGAAATAATAGTTTCTGTACCATCAAGAATGCGGTGGTTGATCCCAAAAACAACAGTTTTGATGTTGTCCACTTCTGCAGGAGCTGATAGTATTACTTTTTTGGCTCCAGCCAAAATATGGGCATTTATTTGTTCAAATGTCCTGTACTTGCCGGTTGCTTCTATCACAAAATCTACGTCTAATGCGCCCCAATCAAGTTGGCTAATGTCTTTTTGATGAAAAAAAAGATAGCTTTTCTGGTTTACAAAAATGGCGGTATCATCAAACCCGCAGTCAAATGGCAATACGCCGTGAATGCTATCATATTTGATCAAGTGCGCCATGGTTTTGTTGTCTGCAATATCGTTGATGGCTACCACTTCTAGACTTGGATGATCGAGCAATAGTCGAAATAAGTTGCGCCCAATGCGCCCAAAGCCGTTGATTGCAATTTTGGTTTTCATAGTGTATCTGTTGCTAATTTTCAATGGGTTTCAAAACTCAGAAAGCATTTTACCTTTTAATAACTTCGAGAATTATAATAAAATTTGTGCTTTTAAAAACACTTTTTGACGTGAAACAAAGATACAAAAACTATCAATAATAGCAATTTTGCGGGCAATTAATATACCAAATAGGGATTGAAAAAAGGGTTGTAAATTTATTTTGTTTAATTTATTTTGTTTTTTGTTAAACAATATATACCTTTATAGCCTAATTAAATCATAAAAATATGGCTACCAAACAAGAAGTATTGACCAAAGACAAAATCGTTTCGCTGTATATGGAATATGCGTTGGAACACCAGCAAAAGCCAACAAACATCTATCTTTTTGCTAAAAAAAGTGGTATTACCGAAAACGAATTTTATAATTTTTTTGGTAATTTAGAAATAATAGAAAAAGAAATTTTTGAAATTTTTTTCACAAAAACGATGCAACTTCTGGATGAAAATCCAGAATATGGCACTTATGACATGAAAAACAAGTTATTGTGTTTTTATTTTACATTTTTTGAATTGTTGACTGCCAATAGAAGTTTTGTGGTTTTGACTTTGAAACAACATCAAAACCAACTCAAAAACGTAATGATTTTGAGTGAATTGCGAAAAAATTTCAAAAGATATGTTGCGTCAATTATCACAAATGAATTTAGAACATCTACCGAAAGATTTCAGGAGTTTCAAGAGAAAACAACAACCGAAAGTTTTTGGATTCAGTTATTGCTGACACTAAAGTTTTGGATGGATGACAGTTCTGCAAAATTTGAAAAAACAGATATTTTTATTGAAAAATCTGTGAAAGTTTCGTTTGAATTGATGCAAGTTGCACCTTTAGATAGCCTATTGGACTTTGGAAAATTTATATTCAAAGAAAAAATTTACAACAAAAATTAAATGAAAACAATTGATTATATCCCAACTTCAAAAATGCAGCGAGCAAGCAAATTGTTGCAAACAGGAGCAAAAGTTGGCGTAAATTATATCAAATATTACGGCGAAAAAATAGTAAATTCAGATTTGTCGCGTGATAAACTGAACGAAGAAAATGCAGATGATATTTATGACGGATTAAAATCCTTAAAAGGCTCTGCGCTAAAAGTGGCACAAATGCTCTCTATGGACAAGGGTTTTTTGCCGCAGGAATATGTAGAAAAATTTTCGTTGTCGCAGTTTTCAGTACCGCCATTGTCTGCGCCATTGGTTTTAAAAACGTTTAAAAACAGTTTTGGAAAATCGCCTTATGAGGTTTTTGATACCTTTGATGCCAATGCAACCAATGCAGCAAGTATTGGCCAGGTGCATAAAGCCCAAAAAGGCGGTAAAAAATTTGCTGTAAAAATTCAATATCCCGGCGTTGCAAATAGTATTTCGAGCGATTTGTCGATGGTAAAACCAATTGCCGTTAGAATGTTTAATTTGCAAGGCAAAGATTCTGATAAATATTTTAAAGAAGTAGAAGACAAACTGATCGAAGAGACCAATTATCTGTTAGAACTGTCTCAAAGTCAGGAGGTTGTAAATGCTTGCAAAGCCATCAAAAACATGGTTTTTCCATCATATTATCCAGAATTTTCATCAGAAAAAATCATTACCATGGATTGGATGACGGGGATTCATCTATCAGAGTTTACGATAACGAACACAGATTTGATTGCATCCAATAAAGTTGGACAAGCGTTGTGGGATTTTTATATGTTTCAAATTCATGTTCTAAAAAAAGTTCATGCTGATCCACATCCTGGTAATTTTTTGGTAAATACTGATAATCAATTGATTGCTTTAGATTTTGGTTGTATGAAATCCATTCCAAATGATTTTTATGTTCCTTATTTTGAGCTAATCGACAAAAAAATCATCAATGACGCTGTTTTATTTAATGAGAAATTATTTGAATTAGAAATTTTAAAACAAGCCGATTCCACGCAAGAAATAGCCTATTTCACAGACTTGTTTTATGATTTATTATCGTTATTTACAAAGCCATTTCAAGATTCAACCTTTGATTTTTCTGATCAAAGTTTTTTTGATGACATTGCAAAATTGGGAGAACGCTTCAAAAACGACACTAATTTGAGAAAAATGAATGGCAATCGTGGCTCCAAACATTTTATATACATAAACCGAACTTTTTTTGGGTTATATAACTTAATGTTCGATTTGAAAGCAAAAATCATCGTAAACAACTATGTTTCCTACACGCCTACAACGCACTCAAATGAAGCGGTGGTATCAGAATGAAAAACGTTAAAAAATCAAATCTTCCGTCAAAAATATGTTTGGTTTGCAAGCGTCCTTTTGATTGGCGAAAAAAGTGGGAAAAGGTGTGGGATGAAGTAAAATACTGTAGCGAAAAATGCAAAAAAAACAAGCTTTAGTTTGGTTCAAAAATGATTTGCGGGTATCTGATAATGCCTCACTATCCTGCGCAATTCAAGAGAATGAATTTGTAGTTGCGGCTTATTTTTTTGATCCTCGGCAATTTGAAACATCAAATTATGGATTTAAAAAAACGGCAAAATATAGAACAAAATTTTTAATAGAGTCAATAGTTGAACTGCGACAAAATCTCGAAAAAATAAATGTTACTTTGTTGGTTTATAATGATTTGCCCGAAAACATTATTCCGAATATTGTAAGTGAAAACAACATTAAAACAATCTATTTTCAAAAAGAATGGACTTCAGACGAGGTAAAAATTGTTGAAAATTTGCGTTCAAAAATTGATTTGTCAATTGAATTTAAAACCGTTTATGATCAATTTTTGTTTCATCCAAATGACCTACCTTTTGAACTTGAAAACTTGCCAAATGTTTTTACACAATTTCGAAATAAATGCGAAAAAACCGTTTCAATAAGAACGGAAATAGCATCATTATCAATGTCTAAAATCAATTTAATTGAAAATAAAACTACAATTCCAACCTTAAAAAATTTGGGCTTCGATGATTTTGAAATCGACAATCGAACGGCCTTTCCTTTTTTGGGTGGCGAAAGTCAGGCCAGAAAACGATTGGAAAATTATTTTTTTGAAACCGAAAATTTGAGTCTTTACAAAGCAACTCGAAACGGATTGATAGGCTCTGATTATAGTTCAAAATTTTCGCCTTGGCTGTCAAATGGATGTATTTCTGCCAAAACAATTTATTGGGAAATTTGCAAATATGAAAATAAAATTACCAAAAACGAATCTACATATTGGTTGGTTTTTGAATTGATTTGGAGAGATTATTTCAAATTTATTTCCATGAAATATGGTCAAAAGATTTTTAAAATTGGCGGTATTTTAGAAAAAAATTATGAATGGAAAACCAATAAATTCCTGATAGACAAATGGATAAATGGAGAAACTCACGAGCCATTTGTAAATGCCAATATGATCGAATTGAAAAAAACAGGTTTTATGAGCAATCGTGGACGGCAAAATGTAGCCAGTTATTTTTCAAAAAACTTGCTTTTGGATTGGCGTATTGGCGCTGCATATTTTGAATCTTTGTTGATAGATTATGATGTGCATAGCAACTATGGCAATTGGATGTATCTTTCTGGTGTGGGCAATGACCCGAGAGACCGAAAATTTAATATTGAGCTTCAAGCCACTAATTATGATCCAAATAACGCCTATCAAAACCTTTGGCTAAAATAAAACAAATGAAAATTTTAAGATTAATTCTTGGCGATCAATTAAATGCACAACATTCGTGGTTTGAAAAAACTGATGAAAATGTGATTTATTTAATGGCCGAAATGCGTCAAGAAACGGATTATGTGAAACACCATATTCAAAAAATTGTTGCTTTTTTCTTATCTATGCGTGCTTTTTCTGATGATTTAAAGTCAAAAAACCATCAGGTTGAATATATTAAAATATTGGACGAGTATAATTTACAAAATTTAGAAAAAATTATCAATTATAGCATTGAAAAACACAAAGCCACAAAATTTGAATACCAATTGCCCGATGAATACAGGTTGGACGAGCAGCTGAACAACATCTGTAAGAAGTTGATAATCCCAACGGAATCATTTGACTCTGAACATTTTTATACCAAAAGAAACGAATTGAGTGATTTTTTTGAAGGTAAAAAGTTATTTTTGATGGAGAATTTTTACAGAATGATGCGCAAAAAGCACCACTTATTGATGGATGGCTCAAATCCTGAAGGCGGTTTATGGAATTTTGACCACGATAATCGAAAAAAATACAAAGGAGAAGTGCCTGTGCCTGAAGCAAAATCGTTTTATAAAAATGTTTCAGAAATTATAAATGAGATCAATCTATCCGAAATACAATATTTTGGAAATATAGATGAAAACAATTTCAGTTGGCCTACAAGTAGGGCTGAATGTTTAGCGGTTTTAAACCACTTTTGCGATAATTTATTGGTGCATTTTGGCGATTTTGAAGACGCGATGCACACGGACCAAAAATTTTTGTTTCATTCCAGATTGTCATTTGCGATGAACACTAAAATGCTCTCGCCAAAAGAAGTGATTGAAGCCGTAATTTCACATTATAAACATAAAAATCAAGACATTACCATATCTCAAGTAGAAGGTTTTGTACGTCAAATCTTGGGTTGGAGAGAGTATATACGAGGCATTTATTGGCAGCAAATGCCCAATTATGCCAACAGGAACGCATTAGAAAACCATCACAAATTGCCACAATTTTTCTGGACAGGAAACACCAAAATGAATTGCTTGAAACATGCCATAAATCAAAGTTTGGACGATGCTTATGCGCATCATATTCAGCGACTTATGATTATTGGAAATTTTACCTTACTGACCCAAACACATCCAAACGAAGTAGATTCTTGGTATTTGGGCGTCTATATTGATGCTTTAGAATGGGTAGAAATGCCCAATACACGCGGTATGAGCCAATATGCTGATGGCGGAATTATTGCCACAAAGCCTTATGTGTCTTCTGGGAGCTATATCCATAAAATGAGTAATTATTGTGGTGGTTGTGTATATAATGTAAAAGAAAAATTTGGCGAAAACGCCTGCCCTTTCAATTCGTTGTATTGGAATTTTCTTGATGAGAAGCAAAGCTTTTTTCAAAACAATAATCGAATGGCAATGATGCTGAATTTATTGCACAAAATGCCCGCCGAAGAATTGTATAAAATCAAAGTAAAAGCCAACGAAATCATCAATAATATCGACAATTACTAAAAAAAAATGCTTCAAAACAGAAAACATATCAATGTAGTTTGGTTCAAGAGAGATCTTCGATTAGAGGATAACGAAGCCATGTTTTGTGCGATAAACTCCGAGTTACCCATTTTATTATTATACGTTTTTGAAAATTCTTTGCAAAATGACAATCATTATAGCGAACGGCATTTTAATTTTATCAAACAATCACTTGTTGATATCAACAAAAAGACAAAGTATTTGAACACCAAAGTTTTATGTGTTTCTGGCGATATTTCAACAGTATTTACCACTATACAAGAGGTTTATAAAATAGAAACTGTTTTTTCACATCAAGAAACGGGCATAAAAATCACTTTTGAAAGAGATAAATTCTTTAAAAGATATTGCAAAAACAACCAAATCAACTGGGTAGAGAATGTTAATAATGGTATCATTAGAGGGTCAAATAGCAGAAAAAATTGGATCCAAAATTGGGAAAATTATATGAATTCAGCGCTTTTTACTTTTTGTCCAAAACAGGACAGCTTTTTGAATATTGACGAAATTTGTGCCATAGAGAAATTGGAAAACACAACCAATTTAGAAACAATTTCAGACACTGTTTTTCAAAAAGGAGGCTCCTCAATTGGCGAAAAATACCTAAAATCATTCTTTTCAGAACGCTATCATTCTTACAGCTATCATATTTCAAAACCATTATTGTCCAGAAAAAGTTGTAGCCGATTATCACCATATATAGCTTGGGGCTGTTTGTCGTCAAGACAAGTTTTGCAAAAAGCAGCCAATTTTAGATTGACCATAAACGATACAAAACAAATTGATTCTTTTGTTTCTAGGCTTACATGGCAAGCACACTTTATTCAAAAGTTTGAAATGGAGGAGATTATGGAGTTTGAAAGCATTAATAAAGGTTTTCATTTGATGCACAAAAAAATCAATTTAGACCATATAACGGCTTGGCAAAACGGGCAAACAGGGTTTCCTTTAGTAGATGCTTCTATGCGGTGTTTGAATAAGACGGGCTACCTCAACTTTAGGATGCGTGCCATGGTGGTTTCTTTTTTTACGCACAATTTGTGGCAACCTTGGCAGTTGTGTAGCCAACATTTGTCACAAATGTTTCTTGATTTTGAACCCGGCATTCATTTTCCGCAATTGCAAATGCAAGCAGGCGAAACAGGGATAAATTTATTGAGGATTTACAATCCAATAAAAAATAGTTATGAACACGATCCTGATGGCGAATTTATAAAAAAATGGGTGCCAGAATTGGCCAATTTACCTACTCAATTTATTCATGAGCCGTTTAAAATGACTTTTTTGGACGAAAAATTCAATAATTTTGAACTCGGTGTCAATTATCCAAAACCAATTGTGAATATGGAAAAAACCAGAAAATTTGCCAGTGATTTTTTGTGGTCTATGAAAAAAAATCAAAAAGTTCAAGAAGAAAGTATTAGGATTTTGAAGCTTCACACAATGTCAAATGTTGGAGATTCAGAGTGATTCAAAACCTTATTTGGCTACAAGATATGCTTTTGTGCTTTGTAAGACGAGCGCACCAACGGGCCACTTTCTACATGCCGAAAACCCAGTTCGAGACCCATTATTTCATATTTCAAAAACTGTTCGGGTGTGATAAACTCTTTTACGGGCAAATGTTTTTTGCTTGGTTGCAAATATTGTCCAATAGTAACCACATCAACATTTGCGGCTCTCAAATCTGTTAATGTTTGCATCACCTCGGCTTCGGTTTCGCCAAGTCCAAGCATAATACCAGATTTGGTACGGTTGATTCCGTTGGCTTTCAAATAGCGCAAAACTTCCAAACTTCGGTCATACTTGGCCTGAATGCGCACTTCGCGCGTGAGCCGTCGAACGGTTTCTACGTTATGCGAAACCACTTCGGGATTGGCCATAATAATACGGTCAATATTGCGTTCGATACCTTGAAAATCAGGAATTAATGTTTCTAAAGTTGTGGTTGGATTCATCCGCCGAATGGCTTTGATGGTTTCTATCCAAATGATCGAGCCGCCATCTTTCAAATCATCACGGTCAACGCTAGTAATAACGGCATGTTTGATGTTCATGATTTTTATAGAACGGGCCACTTTTTCGGGTTCGTCCCAATCTACAGTTTCTGGACGACCGGTTTTTACGCCACAAAAACCACAAGACCGAGTACAAATATTGCCCAGTATCATAAAGGTTGCGGTGCCTTCGCCCCAGCATTCGCCCATGTTTGGGCAGCTTCCAGAGGTGCATATCGTGTTGAGCTTGTAGGTGTCAACCAAGCCACGAAGTTCGGTATATTTTTGTCCGATTGGCAGTTTTACTTTGAGCCATTTTGGTTTGGCAACGGGTGCTATTTGATCTAAAACGCTTTCCATTTTTGGGTTTTAATGGGTTTGAAATTTGGTTCGTTTGCTTCCTTCATACATGTCAAATTTTACCAATCTGGATTCCAAACTGGCATTAAAAAGTTTGATTTTGCGAGACGGTTTTAGCCCCACAAATTTCAATGCTTCGAGATTGGCCGTGATAAACCAAGCGGCCGTTCCGGGATAATTTTTTTTGAGGGTGTCGCCAATATTGGCATAAAAAGTTTCCATTTCTATACTCAATCGCTCGTTGTAGGGCGGATTGAAAACCAAATGCAATTTGCCTTCTACTGTTTTTTGGCTTTCAAAAAAATTATTTTCTTCAACGCTTATATAATCGTCAAGATTGGCATTTTTGATATTATCAATCGCCTTTTGAACGGCACTTGGTGCTTTGTCAAATCCCTTGATAGTGTGGTGAAATTCGCGCACTTTTTTGAGCAATGAACCCGAAATTTGATCAAAAAGCTCGTTATCCCAATCGTTCCATTTTTCAAAAGCAAATTCTTTGCGGTTGATATTTGCCGGAATTTGGCAAGCAATCATGGCTGCTTCTGTCAAAAAAGTGCCCGAACCGCACATAGGATCCAAAAAATCTGTTTGCCCGTCCCAGCCCGATAATAGCAAAATGCCTGCCGCCAAAACCTCGTTTATAGGTGCAATATTGGTGGCCGTGCGGTAGCCACGCTGATGTAGCGAGTTGCCAGAGCTGTCTAAAGCTACAGAAACCTGATCTTTGTCTATGTGAATATTGATTCTCAAATCAGGAAATGCCTTGTCTATACTGGGTCTTTGCCCGGTTCGCTCTCGAAATTGGTCCACGATAGCATCTTTGCATTTTTGCGAAACAAATTCAGAATGGTTAAAATGGTCTGAATGAACCGTGGCATCAATCACAAAAGTTTGATTGGCATTTAATAATTTTGACCAATTTACACCAGATATTCCTTTGTATAAGTCGTTTTCCGTTTTGGCTTTAAAAAAATAAATAGGCTTCAAGATTTTAAGCGCCGTTCGCAACCCCAAATTGGCTTTGTACATAAAACCTTTGTCGCCAACAAAACGCACCATTCGCACGCCTTGTTCCACTTCTTGTGCGCCCAAATTTTTCAATTCGGTAGCTAATATTTCTTCAAAACCAAAAAATGTTTTGGCAATCATTCTAAAATTATCCATCGGCTAAAATCCCTAAATTGGGCTTGGTTTGTTTTTTTTTACAAAAATAGTCTAAATTTGCGTTTTAATTGAAATTATCCTATAAATAAAAATGACAACAAACCAAAAAGAAACTGTTGCAACCGAAATTTCAAACCAGACAAGTTGGTTTGCCTCTTGGTTTGATTCGCCCTATTATCACCTGCTTTACAAAGACCGTGATAGTGCCGAAGCACATTTTTTTATGGATAATTTGACACAGTATCTCAACCTGCCCGAAGATGCAAAAGTGTTGGATTTGGCCTGTGGCAAAGGGCGACATGCGATCTATTTGAACCAATTAGGGTTTGATGTTACGGGTGCCGACTTGTCTGAAAACAGTATTTTGTTTGCCAAAAAAGCCGAAAACGAAAACTTACATTTTCTAGTTCACGATATGCGACAACCGTTTGACCAAAAGTTTGATGCGGTGTTCAATTTATTTACCAGTTTTGGTTATTTTGAAAACGATCATGACAATTTTGTGACCCTAAAAGCCATTCAAAACAGCCTCTCAGAATATGGATTTGCGGTAATCGATTTTATGAACGTGCCTTATGTACTCGATAACTTGATAAAAAACGAAGTCAAAACCGTCGAAAACATTGATTTTCATTTACACCGATATCATCAAGACGGATTTATTTTCAAAGAAATTTCGTTTGAAGATAACGGACAAAAATTTCATTTTGTCGAAAAAATAAAAGCATTAACCCTATCAGATTTTGAAACAATGATGGACCAAGCAGGCATCTATTTGTTGGATATATTTGGAGATTATAAACTCAAAAAATATTTTAAAACCCAAAGCGAACGATTGATTATGATTTTTAAATAATGAACTATTTATTACCCCTCTTTTCAGTCCTTTTTGGCTATGCGATTGCTTTGTTTTTGAAACCAAAAAACAAAACAAATCTCAAATTACTATTGGCTTTTAGCGGCTCGTTTTTGCTGTCAATGACCGTAATTCATTTGTTGCCAGAAGTATATGAAACAAAAAACAAGTTTACAGGCGTATGGATTATGCTTGGCATTTTGTTCCAAATTGTTTTAGAATTTTTTTCAAAAGGTGCCGAGCATGGCCATGTTCACGGTCACGAAAAATTAGAAAACATTCCCTGGTTGTTGTTTATTTCGCTTTGTATCCACGCGCTTCTCGAGGGTTTTCCCGTGGCACAGCACGATGATTTGGCCATCGGAATAGCGATCCATCATCTGCCAATTGCCATTATTTTGACCTCTTTTTTTAAAAACGCAAACCTCAATCCAAAAGCTATTTTGCTTTTCATGGTAGTTTTTGCCATCATGACGCCCCTCGGCACTGTTTTGTCAGAATTTTTATGGTTTTTAACCCCATTTTACAACCAAATTACAGCCGTTGTCATCGGAATTTTGTTCCACATTTCCTCAACCATTATTTTTGAAAGTAGCGAAGGGCACAAATTTAATATAGCCAAAATATCGATGATTTTGTTGGGGCTTTTCCTAGCTTGTTTGGTGTAAACCACCACAAAATGCGGTCTTTCAAACTATTTTTCAAAGCATTAATTCCATTTTTTTTTGGGCGTGCCCCTAGCGGGTCGGTCTCCGGCTCCCGCTCTTTTTTTGGGCTGAAAAACGCCCAAAAAAAGGAGCTCCGCCTTTGCCCTCACGCGTGTCGCTGCAACACGACTTGCCATTTGCAACAAGATTCGTTTTCAAAAAACATTTTTATTT